>JALGWB010000159.1 GCA_025774405.1 bacterium | reverse complement strand
ATGAAGGTCTGCCCGGGCGATGCTGCCGTAAAGGATATTACCGTTCTCAGAAGAAGGGCTGAAACCAGTGTCACCGCGGCCAGGCCGAATAGCGGAGCTGAAAGGAATAGGAATCTCGAGGCCCCCTCAGGCACAATCACTTCTTTGGCAAGCAGCTTAACGAGGTCGTAGACTGGTTGGAAGAAAGGTGGACCAACTCTCCACTGGACCTTTGCGGTTATCTTTCTGTCAAACCAGTGAGCAAACATGCCGATAACAAGTGCCACCAAAAACCCAATCACGAGATAACCAATTCCCTGGACTAGACTCATAGCAATCCGCTACCTTTTCCAGACATCACATTTGACAACGAGATGATCTCCGACCTTATAGATCCCCTCGTCCTGATTCTCCTCCACTTCCTTGTATTCAATAACACCCTCTGGACTCGTTTCTACGCAGAGTGGCTGCTGACCTGGTTTGAGCCTTTCCAGGCAAAAGTCACATCTCGAAGTCAGATAGGGAACGAGCTCAGGATATATGGTTCCGAACGGACAAGCTACAACGCATGAGCGGCAACCTATGCATCGCAGATTGTAACGCCTTAAGATTCCCTCTTCGTCCTTCTCGAGGGCTTCCTTCGGACACGCATTTATGCAATTCGGTTCTTCACACTTGCGGCAGATGACCGCATAGGTCGCTATTTCACGAAGTGATTCAATCCCATCGTTGCTCGGTTGGTCATGGGATAGGTCTCTGTCGCCCTGTCGCCTGCATCTTCGGTCGTAAGGAGTGTAATCATGATATGGATAGGCACACTGTACCTCGATCTGACCCTTGTGCTCAAGCTCGTCCAGTTTATTCAGGTCAATGAAGATCCGCTTCAACTTGCTCGTACCCCTTCTTAATCCCAGATTGCCGGCTTGTCCTTGATCAAGTCATAGGTGAGAACAGGACCATCTTTGCAGACCATGTACTCACCCAGCATGCAATGCCCACATTTCCCAATGCCACAGCTCATGTTCTTTTCCATCGATAGATAAATTGCGTTATCCGGATACCCTATCTCAACAAGTCTAAAGGTCGCAAATTTCATCATTATTGGAGGCCCGCAAACAATGGCAACACTATTGTTAAGGTTCAGCCCAAGATCCTTAACCACTGTTGTGACCACACCAACGTTGCCCTTCCAGGTTTCATCCCCCTCATCAACCGTCAATCTTATCTCAACCTTCTTCGGATCTATCCTCGGCCACTCCTCCATTATTTGCTTCTTGTACACGATGTCCTGGGGAGTGCGAGCACCGTAACAATAGAGGATTTTCTTGAAATCACCCAATCTCTCAACGAGAGCCAGGAAGAGCGCACGCAAGGGTGCACCACCGACACCACCACCAACAATCAGAATCTCTTTTCCCTTCCAGGCATCGAGGGGATAGCCTTTTCCAAACGGGCCACGCACCCCTACCAGGGCGCCCTTTTCCATGTCGTGAATTGCTTCGGTGACCTTCCCGACTTTCATTATCGTAAAGTCAATTGTATCCTTCACACTGGGTGATGAAGAAGGCGTAAACGGCGCCTCGCCCACGCCGGGTACGGTCACCTCCATGAACTCACCAGCCTTAAAGGCTATGGTCTCCCTGGGGCGAACGACAAATGTTTTGATGGTTGGGGTCTCGGTTATGACATCGACGATTTCTGCAGTTATTGGCTTGTAAACGTTCTTCACGACTTGCATACTTCCTTCAGTACCTTTCTCATATCAATCTTTCCAGGGCAGGCAACTATGCATCTGCCACAACCCGTGCATGCCTCAAAGCCATAGTTCTTCGGGAAGTAGTCAAGCTTATGATAATAGCGGTGCTTGAAACGCTCGACCAGATGCGGTCTCGGATTGGCACCCC
This sequence comes from bacterium, assembly GCA_025774405.1. Taxonomy (GTDB): domain Bacteria; phylum Arandabacterota; class Arandabacteria; order Arandabacterales; family Arandabacteraceae; genus JALGWB01. The sequence continues at coordinate 3,383 of JALGWB010000159.1, read as the reverse complement.
CGGCGACCTTTGCAAAGTTCCTGTATGCGCAGGCATCCCACATCTTCAAACGCTTGTATCTATCGCCGGCACGTTCGTCATAGAGCAGAAAACATTGACAGGTTGGGCAAATGAACAAACATGCAGCACACTCTACACAGGTCTCAACATTGCGTGCCCAGGCAGAGTCATCAAAAGCCCTGGCCAGGATCTCTTGCCAGGCAGCCGCTGGCCTAAACTCCTTGCTCTGCTTCTCTACCGTCTCGGTGACTTTTGAGCGGATTGCCTGCCTCTGGGAAAGATGGTTCTCAGTTGCCGGCTTGAAAAGTGACTTGTTCTCATCGACGACCTTCTTCCCCTTGTCACTGCCAACTTCAACAATATAGCCACCTTCGACTTTGGTCAGGTTGAGATCGAAGCCCCCTTCAGGGTAGGGATTGAGCCCCATAAGGACACAGAAGCAGGTGTCCAGCGGATCTGTGCAATCGAAGCTGACAATCAACCCCTTCCTGCGTCGCTCTTCATAGAAAGGGTCCTTGAAGTCACCCTCGAGAAACACCCGATCCAGTGCCTGGATAGCCCTAAGATCACAGCTAGCTGCACCGATGATTGCAAAAGGTTTGCTTTCTCTGAGAGCCTCCTCCTCCGTCGGGTACTCAGCCACTTCCTCAAGCATTGAGAAGAAAAGGGGCTTGAGGGGTTGGAAAGCCCTCACACCAGGATAGGTGAAATCTCCAACTTCACTGAAAGGCTTAATGGCGACCTTGTCATCCTCATGTGTAGCAACGTAGAGATCGCCTTGTTTCTCGAGCCTGGACAATAGACTGACAAAGTCGGCTTCAGTTACGTAGTGGGTTTCCATCCTCCCCCTTCCTGGCTACACACTTTCGCCCGAAAATGTTCAGAAGCAAACCCGGCACACCACTAAGACCGAAACATTATATTCACAACCTCAGCTTTGTCAAGCGAAAAAAATGGGCGAGTTTCAAATTTTTCTGCCGCTGTTCCAGCCGTCTTCGCAATGCTCCAACCTCATCAAGAATCTGCCTCAGAAGCCCAGCCCGAGCCTCACGCTGATCAGTGATTGGGCTGCCGGCCTGATCTGCACCCCTCGATCTAGAAACGATCTCCCCATGCAAACCGTGCTCAGTCCGCCAAGACAAACTTCGTAACAGCTTTGACCACTCTTACTGGCCGTTTGAATCTTTATGCTACCGAGGTTGACCAAGAATCCATCTATGAGATCTCTGCTTTCGATTATGTTTGTGACCTTGTGATACGAGATCGTCTTGACAGTCGTGAAGATTCCCTTGCGAACTACTGTCTCGTTGTCCGTAAGTTCCTTAGGATACAGCTCTGAAACAGGATGGAATCGCAGCGAACACAACAGTCCACGTGACCGCACTTGAAATACCGAAAATGAGAAGACTCCTGCGGTTGAGGATCCAAGCGGAATTCCCCTGGCAGGGATGGTGTCAAGTACGGGGACTACAATGGCAGCAGCCCTGTACGGTTCCACGAGGTATGCCACTCGCTTTGCTGTGGGGTCAACGCGAGGGAATCGGGGGAGGATTCTCCAATAGTTGATCGGAATTATGGAATTATATCTAAAGCCTCTTTGGAAATGCTACCGGCAGCTATCGAGAAGTCTTGGCTCGCTTGCGGACCCTTGCCGAACCAAGCTCTCCCGTGGGCATCATGTCTGCTGGCACAGCCTCGCCTGCCATGAGTGTCTTGTATCTGCTACAGTCGCGATAGATGGTTCGGCAGAAAGCCCAGGCCAAATGTGAATCGCTACGCCCAGCCACCATCGAGGCATATGCTGGACATGATTCCATGAAGGGGCAACTCATATCCCAGCCTTTCGCTGTAAGTGCCTAACCAATATATCGCTTTGGCTAGACGTCACCTTTAATCTATTCTGAAAGCTGGAGCAGTGTGATAATACCAGTCTCACAACACCACCAGGACGAAAGATTTGCTAAAGACAATAACCATGATTTAGACTAATACAAACAACCGCAATCGGCAAGATGGGAGGGTCAAATTGAAAATCAAGACATGTATTCGGATAATCGTTGCAATCGCAGCTGCCGCTGTGATCTTCATCGCGTTCGTCCAGATCATTCCGGAGGGATATGTCGGTGTTAGCGGTGACGGTGAGCTGAAGATTGTCGAAAGCCGGTTTTACCTCCACTCACCTTTCAAACCCATCAGTATCTACCCCATCACGGAAAAAGAGGTGGACCTTAAGAGTCAAACGGTGACGCCACAGGGCAATCTGGATTTTGATCTCCGCCTGACACTGGCGATTCAACGTGACCGTTTGAAACGACTCCATAGCTCATACGATGGCAAGTATCTTGAGCTGCTCGTTGCACCGCTGGTTCAAGACTTCTTCAGACGGACCTGGAAAAGTAAACCAGATGATCAAGATACTCAAGGCCTCGCAGCCAGTATGGTGACTGAGTTGACCCCTTCACTCAATGCCTATGGCATAAGACTGGTTAACGCCCGAATCAAGTCACTCCGGGTCAGGCAGAATGCCCGTGATGCAGCCATAGCTAGCAGAGCCAGAAAATACGGCGGTAAGGTGATCATCATTGGAAGTGACGCTTTCGACTGGGAGATATTCGAGCAGGTTTCAGCGGAGCGAAGACTTCCAAACATAGAAAAACTCATCCATGAGGGGTCTTGGGGCCCCATGATTTCCGTGGAACCTTTGATCTCACCGATGATCTGGACAACTATGGCAACAGGTGTCGAGCCTCAGGTTCATGGTATCATTGACTTCATCGTCCATGATGAAACCTCAGGTGAGGACATCCCAATCACAAGTGATATGCGACGTGTTCCCGCCCTCTGGAACATCGCGACACGCTTCGGACTCAGTTCCGGTTTTGTCGGGTGGCTGGGCTCATATCCCGCTGAACCGGTAAAGGGATTCATCATATCAGACAGGATAGTCTATCACGTTTTTGATCCCCGATGGCAGAAGGGGGAAGCGAACAGCGAGAAGCTTGAAGGACTGGTCTACCCTCCTCATCTGCTTGCTCAGTTAAGAACCCTCGTAAGAGGTTCGGAGGACGTCTCGTATGAAGAGCTCAGCGGATATGTCCATATCAAACCTTCTGAAGCAACAACTGAAGGCAGGACCTTTGATCGTCTTGATCCGATAAGGAATCTCAAGCTTGTCATCGCAGCCAATACCACATATGAGAGAGTCGCCAGGCGAGCATATCAGGACTTTCGACCAAGGGTTTTCGGAGTCTACCTCGACATGGTCGATACCATGTGCCATCTATTCATAAAGTATATGCCCCCTCCCATGCCTGATGTATCCAGAGATGATATTGAGAAGTACAAAGATGCTGTGGCAGCCGCATATGCGCATACAGATAGCC
>JALGWB010000158.1 GCA_025774405.1 bacterium | reverse complement strand
GACATGGCGTTTTATTAAATCAGTGAGGAGACGAGATACACTTTATGTAAAGCGGACAGTCCAGGCCTTCTGCGAAAGACCCTATTTCCTCGTTCACTATGATTTCACCTATGGCAACAGTGAGGCGGGGATGCTGCGCTTCCTCTGGTATTTCCAGCGCCAGACCCGGTTTGGCAAGCGTCGAAGCAGGCATGAGATAGGTTATGCACCTGGCTATGGCATGATCACCCACAGGCGTGTATTCGAGGCAAGCGACCTTGGCTATTGCGCTTGCATGGCTCGGGTTGGGAATCCATCTGCACGTGGGGATACCCTTAAGAGCGGCAGGAGCTCGTTTCTATCCAAAAGCCTCAAAGAAAACTTTGGGAGTGGTCCACCGTCCTTTCCTTCAGGCTTTCTCTGTTTCAATCCATTGAGTGATATCGTGCCAGTAGAGTTTGCCTGGATCGATACCCCCGCTACCTATGTGCCTTCATTTCACTTTGACAGCGCTGCGATTCACGTGGATACCACTAATGTCCTTGATTATGAGGAACGTTACTTTGTCGGAAGAACGGACATCATGGTCTTCAAACCAGGTGAAACCAAGAGCATGGAATACGCCGTCGGTCGGGCATTCTTCGAAAATGATTCGCTTCCACCTGTATTGCCAGAGATAGAATGGTCTCAGTGGGAGAGCGAAGCCCCAGGCGATAGGTGAGGTTGACAGCAGCGGAATGCTCCTCAGACAGCCAGGATCCAGAAGCCCCTAATTCTAAGCAGAGAAGTTGACCCGAGGTTCTCTCGAGGATTGGGGTTTGGAAAACGGCGAAGAGGTTGTCAGAGCGCAATGAACCAGAGCGGCAAGTGGTCAGGGACTCTCTGGGTGGTCTCCATCGCAGTGGTAGCGGTGCTGATCTCACTTCTTGCAAGCCACTACACCAGGCAACAGGCGCTTCGCTTTGACGAGAAATACTACTTTGGTGTAGCAAAAAGCGTTGCCGGTGGCCATTATGATGATGGCTACATTGTCCGCCCGCCTCTTTATCCCCTCTTCGTCGGGATTATTTTCAGGGTATTTGGTGTCGGCCTGGGGGTTGTACTTATCATTCAAAGTCTGTTGCGCGGGTTACTTGTGGCTGAAGTCGGATGGCTCGGGAAAAAGTATTTTTCAAAGACGACGGGTTTGTTGGCAAGTATCCTTGTTGCCATATATCCACTTCTCATCTGGAGCTATACCCGTCTCTTAAACGAAGCACTATATATGCCGCTTTTCTTGCTTTCAATCTGGGCTGTCGAGCGTGCGTACAGAAGCAGAACTGATGGTGATGGTTTCATTGCAGGCTTTCTTTGTGGAACTGCATCTCTAGTCCGGGTCACTTCATTTTACCTTGCGGTGATCTTTGCTTTGTGGTTTGCCTCCGTGGGTGAGGATGGAAAACATTTCTCGGGCAAAGGGCTGCGCTCTGCAGCTGTGCTTGTCGCAGGACTGTTAGTGGCCATCTCTCCATGGATGGTTCGCAACATGGTCGTGCACCAAACGTTCATGCCACTCGGCAACGAAGCTGCATTCAACCTTTACTTCACGGCAGCGGGGACTACTGTTGACGAAGCTCGCCACCGATGGGACTCATGGGGTAATCAGGCTGAGCGTCAGGCCGAGGCATTGAGGCAATGGATTTCACATGTCAGGAAGCACCCAGCCCATCATCTAAGGCGCTTTATCAAGAATCTACCAAGGGTCTTTAATCCGAGGTCCCAGGGATTCGCGACGGGGCTGGCTGTCATCTATTCTGGTATGAATTGTCGGCAGAATACAACTGTGAATGCGATCCTGACAATCCTGATTCCTGCTACATTCATACTTGTCATGTTCGGGGGGCTTTTGGGGATTTGTACAGTTCAGGCGACACCATCGGTAAGGGCCACGCTGCTCATCGCTATTCTGTATTTCATCTTGTTGCACCCTGCCACTGTTATGAAGGCTCGCTACTTCCTGCCGATAGTTCCTTTACTTGCAATGTCAGCGGCAAGGCTATTGGAGGAAGGCGTGCGGTTCATCACCAGGAAACCTGCTGGCCGAGGAGCTCCTTGAAGCGGAGTGCATCATCGAGCATGTTGACATTGTTAAACATGACATAGGTGAGGCCTGGCCGGTTTACCCATTCACTGAGACGGTTTAGCTCAGCATCAGCGTATGTGTGCCTATAGCCACCTATACCGTGCAATCTGAAATAGAAGAGCCCGGAGGTTACTGATCGCTTCTTGAATGGATCAACACAATGGACCAGGTCCAGTTCCTTACAGAGCTCAGCCACTTCTTCATCCAGCCATTGACCTCGAGGCTCCCAGATGAGCCTCAGGTTCCTACGCTGGATTTTTGAGAAGAACCTGCGGAGGTCATTCTTATTCTCGACTGTTGGTTTGAAACTTGCCGGGCACTGGAAGATGATCTTGTCAGCTGCCAGGATGGTAGCTACTTCGAGCGTTTTCTCCCAGGCAAGACGAGTTGTCTCAGACCATTTGAAGCTCCCAACCTCATGCTTTTGTTGCTCGGTTAGTTTGATTTTGAGGCGTCTGTATGTTGGACTCGACGGCTCGTGGGTTATCAATTGCCATGCCTTGAGTGTAAACTCAAAGTCCGACACAGCTTCGTCACGCCAGCGTTTGACAGCTGATGTTTTGGGAGGCTGGTAGAAAGTCTGTTGAACCTCAACTACTGAGAAGTGTGAATAGTATTTTGATCGTGCAAGCGGGAAGCCACAACAGCCGACCTTGGTTATCTGCTGCATAGCTCTATTCCTAAGACGATCCTGAGACGATCTCCTTCTTGGTGTCATTGAGACCAGCCCTGCCAGCGTTTTGTCCTTATTGCCATCACTAACCAGAAGACACCGAGAGTGAGCAGAAAGAAGCCGGCGACTGCAACAGCAAGGGCTCCAGCTGTAATAGGTCTAATAATCAATACAATTCCAAAGAGGATTGCGATGATGCCAACGAAGAGCTGGACCCACTCTCCACTAAGCTCCCTTCTGAGCTTCATTGCCCCGGATACTTCGCTGAAGCCATATACGATAGCCCAGAGTGCGATAAGATAGACAATAAGCCTTGCCGTGGTCTGGGGTGATAGAATTGTGAGAAGTCCAATTATTATGCCGACTGCGCCAGGGACAATCATGGGGGAGAACCTCCCTGACGAGCGCCACAGGACAATTCCCCCAATTGTGCCTGCCATGCCGATAACGAATATGAGAATGCCGAGGAGGACAATTATGAACTCCAGCAAGCTGGTAGGTGATGCGATCGCAGCGATGCCAATCACACTGGCAATAACACCCCTCAAGAAGAGTGACCACCACGTCCTGCCATAGAGTGACGAGAGAATAGGTGACATCGTAACACCTCCAATTGGTTGGGCGAGAGCCTTCAAGTGCTGAGATTAGGTGACGGCAGCGCGTCTGTCAAGTTGGTGATCTTCTCTGATCATCTCGGGATTAGGTCATGTCGACTGCATTCCGGTCTGGACATCACTCATTCGGGGAGCTGAGGCGAATGGTGATTCGTAATCCCATTGTGTCAACTGAAGCCTTCTGGAATCGGGCTTTCGTTGATGGATGATCAAGCACCACAATATCACCATCAGTTCTGACAGCTGGCGGCACAGCGAGAGGATCGAAGCCAGGCCAGAGTTGTGTGGTTGCTACAATGTGCTGGATCTCGTTTTCTAGCTGGATTACATCAATCTTCTCAGCATGGTCTACCGAGGCTCCGACGAGGATTGCAACACAAATTGCAAAAGTGACCAGGAACCTCACTGACACTATCCTCAATGATCGAATAATCGCCAACGGATCGCGAACATCCACTTCTTATACAGGCTGCTAACATCTGGGCTTATCTTGCATTGTACCATCATTGTACCACGCCAGCGACTTTTCATATTGCGAGTTCCACTTTAGTAAACGTAGTACCAGGAAACGAAGGTGCCCAGAAGGATTATTACATCGCCGATGGCTGTCCAAAAACAATCGACTTGCTTTGTGTTGAGCGCATTGTTGAGACAATTCATTTTCTTGGTTCCAACCCCTTGACGGTTGCCCGAGGGTTGGGGATAGTCATTTGGGCGAAGTCGTAGGCGCTGCTAAACTGGCATGTTTGACTCGAAGGGAGTGTGGGCATGATGCGGCGCATGGTGGTGTGCATCACAGTGGCAATTCTCCTTAGTTTCTTTGGCTCCTGCCTGGCGCAAGATTTACCAGGTAGGGGTGACCCGGGGCCCAGACCATGGCAATGGGGAGACCCTGATTGGCCTGCTCAGAACAAGCATTTTGTTTACAATTGTGAGATTGGCTACGGAGGGGCTCTCTGCCGAAATTCAGCGGATCCATCGCAATCACGCGATGCTCTGGTGGGTTCAGAACTGCGATATCGATCCTCTGCTTCGAATCAGATCGGGTTTGAGATTCTGGGCTTTAAGGTGAGCCTGCGGAGATAGCCGTGGACGCACGAACAGAACTGAAACATCTTGAGGAGCTTATTGCCTCGGGCAAGCTTGAGAGTGCGAAGCTTCACTATCGCACGATTGCTGACCGCTTGCGTTGCGGTGGTGAGCAGGAAGAGCAGGTTGTCCTTGAGATCCTCAAGGCCAAGATCCTGGCTGGTGAGGATCGCTATGACGATGCGGCTGATGTGGCCACGCGTGCATTGGAGAGGGCAAGGCAGCTCGGCTTGCGTTCGAGAATAGCACATTGTCATCTTCTCCTTTCGGCGGTATTGCTGCGAACTGGAGATTATGTGGATGCGCGATCCCATGCTGAAGCATGTGTCTATTTTGCCACGTGGGAGATGGACGATAGGGCTTTCGAAGGTGACGCTCAGATCAATCTCGCGCTTGCCTTGAAGAACTTAGGGAGCTGGGATGAAGCTGAGCGGCACTTGCGGGAGGCCATCCGTGCATACGGGAGCTGCAGCGACAATATCCGACGGCTCCGTGCTTCGCTCAATCTCGCAGTCTTGCTGAGAAAGATGGGTAAGATTTCAGAGGGAGCCGATGTTGCGCTGAGAGCCCTTAGAAGGGCACGCTTGCTTGGAGTGCCCATTGGAATCGCAAGGTGTTCGCTGGAACTGGCAAATATGGCGGTGATTGAAGGTGATGTTGAACAGGGTGGGATCTATCTTGAGAAGGCTAGACGTGCAATAGATGCTGAGGGTTATCAGCGGGAGAAGATATTGGCGTATGAGATCGAGGGTGATCTGGAGGTTCTGAGATCCAATCATCGTAAGGCACTAGCTATTTTTACCAGAGCCCTTAAGCTGGCTCGTTCAGTGGCTTCGAGTGGCGATCTTGTTGTTGAGCTTCTTCGGCG
>JALGWB010000157.1 GCA_025774405.1 bacterium | reverse complement strand
TAGCTGTTGGACCTAAGGTTTTGCTCCTTGATGAGCCGACTTCGGGGCTCGATCCCACATCAACTCTTCAAATTGAGGAATTGGTCAAGCACCTCGTCGAAAGGCTCCATCTGACATGCATTTTTGTTACCCATGACATGGAACAGGCACGACGTATTGGCGATAATGCAATTCTTCTTATCGATGGTAAGAAAGTGGAGGAGGGCGCTGTTGACCGTCTTCTCAAAAATCCGAGGGATGGTCGGACTCTCAGATTCATAAGGGGGCAACTGCGGTGAATCAACTCATAGCCTCAACCGTGCTCGTTGCAATTGCAATTGCGATCATCGAGGTTAAACGTCTTGGTGTTGGAAAGGACCTGGTAATCGGGGCTATAAGAAGCTTCATTCAACTGATGGCGGTGGGTTTTGCCATAAAATTCGTTTTTGATCTCAAAGAGCTTCAATATCAAGCACTGCTGCTCCTGGCGATGATAGTGGTCGCTTCGTTCACTGCCAAGGGGCGAGCCAAGGATCTCAGACATGGGTTTCCGATAGTCTTCGTATCAATTCTGAGTGGAACAGCTGCCACGGTGGGTGTGATGCTGGCTCTGGGTATCATAGATACTCGTCCGACCTATCTTATCCCTCTCGGAGGCATGATGATCGGCAATTCTATGAATTCCATTGCCCTCGGGCTGGATAGGATAAGCAGTGAGGTAACTGATAAGCGTGGACAGGTTGAAGCCGCCCTCAGCCTCGGTGCACCACCAGCCAAGGCGCTCAGGGAGATGGTACGTAACTCGGTGAGGGCTTCGCTCCTGCCCCTGATAAATCTTATGAAAGTGATTGGATTGGTACATCTGCCTGGTGCAATGACAGGTATGCTTCTTGCGGGTGCTGCTCCACTCCATGCTGCCCGAATCCAGCTGATTGTGATGTACATGCTGGCAGCAAGTGGGACGATTACTGTTCTTGTCTCCTCCTTTTTCCTCCATAAGGCTTTCTTTAACAGATCATGGCAGCTTGTGATTGGGCGGTAGTGAGATTAAATTGACGGTATGGGATGCATCTCTTAGAATCGCCTGGGTCATCAACATGGTAGCGATGGAGTTTTCAGGAGGTGGAAGCCATTGACTGGGGATTTGAAGAATCTTGATCGAATCAATTCGAGCATCACGAAAGTCGTTGTTGAATATTGTGAACGGATAATCTCATCGGTTGGAGCCGAAGTCAGATCAATAGCAGTCTATGGCAGTGCCACGGGACCCGATTACATACCCAAGCATTCGAATATCAATATAACGGTTGTCGTTGAAGAGATTTCTCACAACACTCTCAGATCACTGCTTGAGACGGTGAGGTGGGGTCTCAAGCGGAAGATAGTTCCACCCTTGTTGCTTACGGAGGACTACATTCTCTCTTCGCTTGATGTGTTCCCGATTGAATTCTCCGAGATCAAAGACACAGCAGTAATCGTCTATGGAGAGGACTTTTTCGGTTCGCTCAAGATGGATCCAGGGCACCTGCGTCTCGAATGTGAGTCCCAGCTTAAGGCTGCGTTGTTGCGTACCCGTCAGGCCTATCTCGAATTGGGACTTACAAAGAAGGGTGCAGAGCGTGTACTCCACACCTCGCTTACCTCCCTCATTCCTGTAATGAGGGGATTGCTTCGTCTCAAGGGTATCGAACCGCCACGCAGGAAGGCGGATGTCATCATGGCTTTGGGTGAGGCCTTCGGGCTTGATGGATCAGTGTTCATTGCGATCCTGCAAGATAAGGCTGGTGATGAGAAGATCGGTGATAAGGAGGCTCATGTTGTGCTTGGGCGTTACATTGAACAGCTCGAAAGGCTTGCCGAGAAAAGCAACCAGCTGTAAGTCGGAGTCTATGGCTGCCGGGGTGGCCAGGTGTTTACTGCTGCTGGCTATTGTAGTGGCTGTTGCCTCTGGTAGTTCAGCTCAACGATTTCCGCGTCCGGTTGGATATGTGAATGACTTTGCCGGCATAATCTCACCCCAGGCGGAGCAACTCATTGAATCGATTGCCTTGCAGGTCAAGGGGAAAACCGGTGCCGAAATCGCCGTTGCTACGATTGAATCAACTGGGGGCATCGATATTGAACAGTATGCTGTTGACCTGTTCATGAACTGGGGCATAGGAGAGCGAGGCAAGGACAATGGTGTATTGATACTTGTCGCCTTCAAGGATCGAAAGCTGTGGATAAAGCCTGGCTATGGTGTCGAAGGCGCTGTGCCCGATGCCAGGGCTTTCCAGATCTACCGTGACATTCTTCGGCCGGGATTCAGAGCGGGCAGATATGACGAGGCACTCACCAGGGCAGTTACCAAGATCGCTAATCTCATTCTCGCCGAGGCTGGTGAGCAATTGAGTCTGAGTGATTCCACTGTTTTCAAGCAGATGGTTGAACGCCGGAGCCGCGGCGGAAGACAGCGATTGCCCGCGGTTTTCATACTTTTGTTCTTCTTCCCCTTCCTGTTTATTGTCATTATAAGGCTACTGGCGATGCGATCTGGATATGTGGGCAGGCATGGCGGTGGCTTCTGGATAGGAGGCATAGGTGGGTCTTCGGGAGGCTTTGGTGGAGGCTTCGGTGGATTTGGTGGTGGTTCATGCGGTGGAGGTGGGGCTGGTGGTGGATGGTAGTTTCCAATTGATGGTATCTTGGTCAGGCTAAGCCATATTGCTTAAGGATCAGCGGAGGTGAGAATATGAAGTCAGCTGGTGTGATAGGACTGATAGTGATTGTGATTGCAGCGATTGTATTCGTCGGCTGGTATGTCAATGGACTCAACAAAGTGGTTCGCCTGCATGAGACTGTCAATGAACGGTGGGCTCAGGTTGAGACTATGATTCAGCGTCGGAATGATCTGATACCAAATCTCGTGAATACGGTAAAGGGTTATGCCGGCCACGAGCGCGAACTGTTTGAGGAGATAACGAAGCTGCGAAGTCAATGGGCGAATGCCCAGACAATCCAGCAAAAGATTGAGAATGCCAGAGCTCTCGATGCTGCTCTTGCAAGGCTTATGGTTGTCGTCGAAAACTATCCTGAACTCAAGGCTTCTGAAAACTTCCAGACCTTGCAGGCGCAGCTGGAAGGCTCCGAGAACAGGATTGCAGTTGAACGCAGACGTTACAATGAAGCTGTAAGAGCGTTTAACACCTATATACGAGAGGTCTTTGGAAAATTCTTTGCTAAAAGGCGTGGGCTGACTGAGTCGGCTCCATATTTCGAAGCGGCCCCGGAAGCGGAGAAGGTACCGGCAGTTGAATTCTAGCAATCTCTGGATTTAGCATCGTGGCTAGTCTCAGTCAAAGCGACGTGTATTGATGGATGTAAGCAAGTAGCCTATCACGGTCATTGGTTCCGATTATGACCTGTTTGCCATTCTGCAACTTAAGCAGGATTGCATCAAGTCCTGAAATGTTATAGACGGTTCCGGCACGGCTCAGGTGGATACCCCAGCCTTGCCACCAGGCCGTCCTGTAAGGAAGGGCTTCGACAATTTCGCTTAATCTGAATTGCTTTCTAATCAAGCCTATTCCGAACCGCAACTGCAATGTTGATTCTGTACCTTCTATGGTCATCCATGCAAAAAGGGCCTCCAGGATAGCAAGGGCAGCTGCCGTTGTGAAAAACACACCTGAGCCTTCAGTGAGTCCAAGATAGATCAAACAGACAATGACAGCATCCACTAACACGAGGATGGGTATTCCAACCTGCGTATTGCGATAAACAGTGTGCATCTGCTAATGATCTCACCTGGTTGGCAGCCTTAGCCTTGGGGCGTCGGTGACGATGTCCAGGCGCTTCTCACAAACGGATCAGCCTCAATCGTGCCTACGGCGGCCTATGATGTTTAAAATCACTTCCTTCTCCTCTTTCAAGCCCAAAGCGCACAGACAAAGTACGTAGATTCCCAGAACAGCAAGGGAGAGTATGAATATTCTGGGCAGCGATTCCCAACCAAGGTGCATATTGAGAAGATAGACTGCCAGCGCAGCTACTGCACCAGCGACAATGGGTTTGTAGAGATCGCGTCTCAGAGGGGTAAATCCGTATATAACCTTCACTTCGACGCCTCGCACGATGCTTATAAGGATGAGTGATGCGGCTGTCACGAGACCAGCTCCGTTTATACCCCACCTTGGGATCATTACAATGTTGAGAGATACACTTACGACAGCCAGAATGGAAGTGTTTAGAAGACTGAGTTTCTGCCTGCCGGTCATAGCGAAGAGGAAGCCACCTAATCCAAGAAAGACATTTGCAAGTTGTCCAGCCGCAACCAGTCTTAGAGCAGTCCCAGCCCTGCTGAACTCCTCCCCAAAAACGCGCAGCAGTTGCGGGGCAAAGAGCAAAAAAACCAGGTAGACAGGTAGCCCAATCGTGAGCACCCACTTCGAAACAGCTTTGAAGGTGCTGGCAAGTTCCTGCATCTGTCGTCTTTCCCAAAGGTCAGACATTATTGGCGAGCATATTTTCCCGAAGGAAGTCAAGCCAATAGCGATGAACGTGGCGAGAGTGACTGCTGCACTGAAGAGGCCCGTGCTCGTAGAGTCTTTGAAGTAGCCAACCAGTATCGTATTTGATCGTGACATAATGATATTCATTGAGCGAGCGGCCACCAGCGGAACCGAATAGAAGAAGAGCTCCCTTGTGACCCTCCTTGTGTTGGTCTTGAAAAAGTGAAAATCGGAGATTCGAATGGCGAAATAGAATGCAAGTATCGCCGCACCGATGTACGATGCCACAGTGGCGTAGAGTACACCTTGCAGTCTGAGCCCAAGCATGAAGAGCGGGATTATGATCCCCAGACGGACTATTGGTCGTGTGAGAAACTCCACTGTGACACTGTACTTGAGACTCTTGAAACCCTGGGTATAGCCGTTGGCCACCTGCATCATTGCATAGAAGGGCAGTGCGATCATGTGGATTCTCAGAACCCAACTTATCCCTTCCACGTTCTTAAAGATCCTGCTGGCAAGTATGGGGGAAACCGCTATAACCATTGACATGATTGCGAGACCGAAGCCACCACTTAGAAGCACTCCGCTTATCAGGGTCCCCTTGGTTGACTGAGGATCTCCTCTTGCCTTATATTTCGAGGCCAGTCTGACAACGCCAGTATCCAAGCCGAAGACGGCGAAGACACAGAGAATCAGGAAGATACTGTTGGAAAGGGAATACTTCCCAAAGAGGTCAGCCCCAATCGTGCGTGTAATGATGACACTTGATGCAAACATGAGGACGTAGTTTATGACGGTCCCGAAGGTGTCGAAACCCGCATGCTTTACTATGTGGCTTAGAGTTGAGTCACGTGGCATCGCTTATTCCTGCAGAAGCTGCCTGTAGGCCAGCTCAGTATCAT
>JALGWB010000156.1 GCA_025774405.1 bacterium | reverse complement strand
ATTTGCAAGCTCTCTCGGAAGCCCTTCCTCCAGAAGGATACGTTCGGTGAGGTCACGATACTTACCTGAACGCCGAATCCACTTGAGAAATGTCTCCCTACCAGAGCCTGTGAAGTAGTCAATCCATCTTTGCACTTTTGAATTGTACTCAACCCCAATCGGGGGCAGGGGCGGTTTGATAGGGGTTATGCCCTCCTCCGGCTGAACCACCTCGTGAACAATAGCTGGCAACCGCTCTATGAAGTACCTGCACTTGTAAAGCAAGATGCGACGTTCGCTCGAGACTATGGGATCGACGGTCCAATCGACATCGCTCGAGAGAATCGCGACTGAATACTCAAGATATGAACCTGCGGAATCAAACTCATCCTTTACAAAGAAGTCAACACCCTGCTCATAGGCTTCCCTGGCCCTGCCCAGGAGCTCGGCCGGTTGGTCACCTTGCAAATCTGGTTCAGATGTCTTGGTAACTGGCCTTGACGTGTAGCGGGGGCTACATCCAACTATACCAACAAGCAACAGCCAGGCAACTGCCAGCCACACACGCCTAATATGCATTTCACCTCTGTCCTTCCCGAGAAGCTAAATTTAGTTGAAACGTTCCCTGATTGGCAAGCAAATAATTGGCAAGGTGGGCAATATCTCTAAGCAGGAAGGGGATGCCCTTTCAGACATCCCCTCGTCTCTGCTATCTCTGCCCTATGCCCAGATTGGCATCGAGAACTACCTGTACATTGACTTGATGTTGCCCCAGGTGCTGGGCTCGGTGGCTGTTGGACCTGAGCAGATGATACGAGCACGCCATGCCATCTCGATGAAACCAAACAGCGTTCCATCAGGTGTGGTGTCAGCACCATCGATGAACCATGCCGGACCGCCCGGACAATAGGTGAAACCACCATTGCCATAGTAGCCCGAGTGAATGGTCGGGAAGTAGCTGTTGTACGGTCTTGGATAGAGAACCGGCAGACAGCCATTGTCATGGAGCTCACAACCCGTCTCGATGGCTGTGCTGATGTTATCCATTCCCCATGCAGGATAAGCAGCATTGCTACCTATGTGGGTAGCCGTGATCAAGAACCTCGGAGCTGATGGCGGATCAGGCTCCACCACGCACGGACACACACTCACCGGTGGAACAACATCTATGAGGTTCCAACCACCGTGCGTCTCATAAGGGCCACTCGACCACAGCGGCTGCCCAATCGGGCACCCATCGGCATCTGCACACCAAACTTCAAAGTTCACAGTGAACAGACCCGGATAAACTGTGCCGTATCCAGCAAAATCTAACACAATGAACTGCTCAAGATCCATACAATCCGTCGGATCGCATGGATCGAACCCACCTGTACCAGCATCACCAATGGTGTACCAGGTACCTACGATGTCACCAGGCTCAAATCCAGTATATGCCCAGAACCACGAATAGGTAGGGCACGGAATGTAGTAGTAGTACTGAAGCTGACAATCGTAAAGTGGCTCAGTGCCGAAGTCATCCCTCATCTGATAGGCTTTCTTCTCCAAGCCAAACACAGATGTGGCAAGCACCAGCACCAACGCTAGAGCTAAGTACTTCATGTCCGAACCTCCCTCTGTTGAGGAGTAGTCACAAACTTCAAGCTCATAATCACCCGTAACGGATGACCCTTGAGCTCTACCTTACTCGGGCATACTCTGCCCCGTGAAGCCAGACCTTTACAACTTCCTCCGACAGACCCCAGTATAGCATAGTCTTCGCTACGCTGTCAAGAAAAATATGCGCTATACTGCAAGAGCCAGCGCAAGCCATCTCCGGAGACCGGGGGGGATGTCATATGACATCCCCCCTTCAGGCTACTACCGGTAAATCCGCTTGATATTACCCCATGTACTCGGCTCGGTGGCCGAAGGACCCGAGCAGATGATATATGCGCGCCATGCGAGCTCAATCAACCCAAACTGGGTGCAATCTTGTGTCGTATCACCACCATCGCAGAATCCCAATGGCGGGTAGTACTGGCATGGATCTCCGTTGCCGAAATAGCCGGAGTGCGTAAACGTTCTTGGATAGGTTGCAGGCAGACAGCCAGTGTCATGCAACTCACAACCTTCCGCGAGGGGTGAGCTGACGTTATCCATTCCCCATGCTGGATACGCTCCATTGGTTCCTGTATGGGTCATGGTAACGACGAAACTCAGATCTTCACCGTCGAAGCACGGTGTTAGACACAGAGGTGAACTAAGCTCGATGTAGTTCCAGCCAAAGTGGGTCTCGATTGGTCCGCTGTTGTAAAGATTGACCAGCGGGCACGGAGGACACCAGATGTCCATCTCGACTGTGAAGAGCCCTGGATACACTGTTCCGTAACCGGCAAAATCGAGCACTCTCACTGCCTCCAGTGTCTGGCAGGTGAATGGATCGCAAGGTGGATAACCACCAGTTCCCTGATCACCGACATCAAAGATCACACCTACAATGTCACCTGGGTTAAACCCGCTGTAAGCCCAGAACCAGGAACTGGTAGGGCACGGGATGTAGTAGTAGTACTGAAGCGCGCAGTCGTAGAGCCGTTCAGTGCCAAAATCATCCTTGAGTTGAAAAGCTTTCGTGCTCGCTCCGAAAGCACTTGAGGCTATGGACAGAATCAAAACAACCATCATGAGATACTTCATTATCACACCCTCCGCTTAAGCTGGAGTTGGTCCAGTGCCTAACCTCCTTGCCATAATCGCGGCTTCCATGCCAGCGAAACTGACCCCACCCCCTTCCCCTACAATGCTTCACATCCGAAAACCATCCAAAAACCTATCCTCCACGGCGCAGTTAGCCCAGTGTGACTGTAACCACTCCGTCTAGTGATTTTCTCGGATGGAACCGCCAGCGACTTAAGTCCAAATTCGATGTGCCTTCGGCTTGACTAAGATGAAGGAGGCTAAGATAATAGGCTGGTAATGAACTAACCGGAGGAGGATCTGGCTGAAACCACCTGAGTCAAGAAAGGCCTGGCTTCTCATTGCCATAGTTTTCACGATTGCTCTGGGCTTGAGGTTGGCTTACCTAAGGGATCTCAGGAACCTTCCATTTTTTGATCATCCCATCATGGACGGAGCCTATCACGATACGTGGGCTCGCAGCATAGCCGATGGCAACTTGATGGGTGAAGAGCCTTTCTTCAGGGCTCCGCTTTATCCTTATGTCCTGGGATTGATTTATAGAGTTTCGCACGGTTCCTATCTTGTGCCAAGGATAGTGCAATTCCTGCTCGGCAGTCTGACATGCGTTATCGTGTTTCTCCTGACAGCACGGCTGGCCGGCAAGGTCGCAGCGCTTATAGCTGGCATTCTTTGCGCCACCTATCCAGTACTTATCTATTTCGATGGTGAAATCCTGACCGAAAACCTGTTTACATTCCTTGTTATGCTCGGGATTTACCTACTCGAATTAGCAAGGCGGGGGAGCAGTCGGCTATGGTTTGCTGCAGGTGTGACATTTGGATTTGCACTCATTACAAGACCAACCATTGGGCTTTTCCTGCCGTTGATTGCAATCGGCTCACTGATGTTTACGAAACGACGGGCTATGACCTTGCTGATAGTCGTAGGCATGGTATTGCCTGTCATCCCCGTTACCATGCACAACTACCTGGTTTCAGGCGAGTTCATACCGGTTGTCTGGCAGGCAGGTATCAACTTCTATCTTGGCAACAACCCCGAGGCAAACGGTTGGAGCGCAACGAGTCCGGAGATAAGAAAGGACTGGTGGGGTGGCTATCGAGACATGATTGCGATCCCCAAGAGTATTCTCGGAAGACAACCCACGTATCGAGAGGTGTCGAAATATTGGACATCCAAAGGTCTACATTTCATACGCAATCAGCCAGTCCAGTGGCTCAAACTCATGCTCAAGAAGACTGCCCTGTTCTTCAATAGACAGGAGTTTCCGAATAACCAGGACTACAACTTCATTCGAACGACTTCGCCAATTCTCATGAACCCCATCGTTGGTTTTGGAACTGTGGCACCCATCGCCCTTGTGGGGCTTCTGTTTTGTCTGAGTAAAGTGCGCACCTATTTCTACATAGTTGCCTTTGTCATCGCATACTTCTTTGCGACCATTGCCTTCTTTGTCTGCGCAAGGTATCGGGCTCCGGCTGTGCCCGCTTTGTGCATCCTTGCCGCCATTGCTATTGCCACTTGCGTCAGGTGCGCCTTGAGACGCAAATACGGCAGGCTTGCCGCCTGGTTGATATGTGTAAGCGGCTTCGCACTCCTGGTCAATTTTAATCTGACTGGCGAGCATCTGCCTGATTTTGCTCAGTCGTACACCCAGATGAGTAAGGCTTTGATTGAGAACGGCAACCTGGATGAAGCCCTCGAATACTGTGACAAAGCTCTTCAGGTGAATCCGAAATGGGCAGAAGCCTATGAGCAGATCGGTTTGATTGAGATGAGCAGGGGCAATTACAACCAGGCGATAGCTTTTCTTTCGAAGGCTACCGAGGTGCTCCCCAACATGGCTACTGCTTATCGTGCCCTTGCTATGGTCTACTTGAAACAGGATAGGCTTGACAAGGCGCGAATTGCGGTCGAAAAATGCCTCAGGTCAGCCCCGTTCATTGAAGACGGCTATAACCTGCTCGCCACGCTCGAACGAAAGCAAGGCAATGTTGCACGCGCTGAGGAATTGTTCAAGAAGGAGGTTGAGCTTCATCCCGACAACTGGCGGGCCTGGGTTAACTTGGGTAGCCTCTACCACGACGAAGACCGGCTTGAAGAGGCGATATCAGCGTATGAGCAAGCCACAAAGATCAACCCTGTGGACCCGGACATAGCCCTTGCTCTTGCAAGCCTTTATACTCAGATTGGAAGGGACGAAGAAGCAAGAAGTATAATCAAGCAGCTTGGCTCGAGTGCCTCCACTAACATCAATCTCCGTTACAACCAAGCAGTCATCCTTCAGCAATCCGGTCGCCTCGAGGAGGCCCGATCCCTCTACGAGGAAATCTTGAGGATAAATCCAAATCATGAGGGAAGCCTGGTCAACCTCGGTGTGATCTACGCCAGAGAAGGTAAACCTGAGCAGGCTCGGCAGATGTGGGAAGCTGCACTCGAGGTCAACCCATCTAACATGACTGCCAGGCGCAATCTTGACCTGCTATTACAGCACAGGTAGATGGCTCTCAGTTTGCTTTAGACTCCTTGACCTTCGAAGGCTTCGCACGAAGATTCATATATTCCGGCAGAGGCATCCTGGCGGTTCTCAATAATTCCTCATTTATCCTAAAGCCGATCTCCTGCTTCTTGCTTTCTATCCACTCTGCTAAAACCTCGTTTGCCCTCGTGTTAGCAATGAATTTCCTAACATAGGCCTTCGCTTCTTCGTAGCTGAGCTGCTTGGGCTGCCTGATCTCTTCAAGTCTTATAATCTCAATGCCAAGCTCACTTTCAAAGGGCTGACTGACTTCGCCTACCTC
>JALGWB010000155.1 GCA_025774405.1 bacterium | reverse complement strand
TGGGGTGATAATCGGCAGCAACCTTCAGACTGGCCACAATGTGGTTATCCGCGAGGAAAGCGCGATCGGGGATGACTTTAGCATCTGGAACAACTCAGTCATCGATTATGGCTGCAAGATAGGCAATAGGGTAAAGATACACTGCAATTGCTATATTGCTCAATTTACGACAATTGAGGATGACGTTTTTCTTGCCCCAGGTGTAACCATAGCCAATGATCCCCATCCCGGTTGTGAGTTTTCATCCAGATGCATGCGTGGCCCTCACATCCATCAATCTGCCCAAATCGGGGTCAACGTAACTATATTACCCTTTGTTCACATTGGCGAGAACTGCCTAGTAGGTGCTGGAAGTGTCGTAACGAAAGATCTTCCCCCATGGTCCCTCGCATATGGAAATCCTGCAAGGGTTGTAGGCGATGTCCGTGATCTCACTTGCACCACTGGCCTGACGGATCGTCCTTACAAGCCATAGGAAGGTTGACGTCATGCCTGCTAAGCCGACGCATGCGATAGTTGCCGTTACCGACAGATGTAATGCAAGATGTGACATGTGTGACATCTGGAAGCGAAAACCATCTGAGGAGATGCCACCCGAGCTCTATGAACGTCTGCCAGGCAGTCTCATCGAGATTAACGTAACGGGAGGGGAGCCCTTGCTGAGGGGTGACCTGGCCCAAGTGATACGGGCTATGCGCCGAGCTGCACCTCGGGCACGGATAGTGCTTTCAACCAACGGTCTGCTCCCATCGCGGCTCGGAGATCTGCTCAGGGCTCAAGATGACATCGCAGTCCGCGTATCGATTGATGCAATTGGAGATCTGCACGATTCGATACGTGGAGTCAAGGGCACATATGAGAAGGCTCTTGAGAGCCTCGAAGTGGCAAGGCAACACGGTGTTAAGGATCTTGGTGTATGTGCCACCATGTCAAAGCAGAATGTTCAAGCGGTGGCAGATGTTCAGAGATATGCCGCTGCTCATGGTTTAAGTTTTACCATAACCACGACGCATAGCTCTTCCGTCTTTTTTGGTGATCAGGTGGCCAAGCAGCCTGACAAGCACCTTGCTGTTGAGGAACTTACACGGATTGAAAGCAACTTCTACGCTTCGACAAGGGTCAAGGATTGGTTCAAAGGCTATTTCGTTGAAGGACTCATAGACATGCTGAGAGGGCAACCTCGAAGGATATCTTGTCGAGCCGGTTTGGATTTCTTCTATCTCGATCCCGAGGGTAATGTCTATCCATGCCACCTCTGGGATGTGAGCATGGGAAACATAAAGACTGCGACTTACGAAGAAATCATTGCCGCAAATCAAGCCACACTGCAACAGGTTGCGAAGTGTACCAGGAATTGCTGGATGACATGTACAGTCGCACCTGAGATGCGCCGACAACTACCGAAATACGCTATCAAGGTGCTGTTAGCCAAGCTCAGGCATCTTCTCGGTGGGAAAAATCCATGAAGATTCTCCAGGTGAACAAGTTCTTCTATGTCAAAGGAGGTTCGGAAAGATACTATTTTGATCTATGCAGGCTGCTCAGGGAGAAGGGCCACGAGGTATTGCACTTTTCCATGCAGCATCCCCGGAATCAGCCTTCCGAGCAAGCGCCATACTTTGTGAGTCGAATTGACTTGAATGCAGACCTCAGTCTCAAGGCGAAGATTTCTGCGGCGCTACGCATTCTGTATTCCTCGGAGGCGAAGAAGAAAATCACGAAGCTTATAGATGCATACAGGCCAGACATAGTCCATTTTCACAACATCACCCGTCAACTATCACCTTCGATTGTCGATGCTATACATGCACATTCGATACCTATGATTCAGACTGTTCATGATTTCAGTCTTGTCTGCCCTGCACATCTGTTTTTCGTTAACGGGAATCCCTGTGAAGATTGTGGCAGAGGTCAATACTGGCATGCCCTTTTCAAAAAATGTATCGACCATCAATGGGATTCAAGCCTTCTAGCTGTCATCGAAGCATACCTCCACAAGTGGCTTGGCATCTACAGGAAGATCGCGAAGCTACTTGCACCGAGCAAGTTCATTGGTTCAAAGATTGCAAGGCTGGGATGGACTGAAAGCCGAATCATACATTTGCCATATTTCGTCCCGCCATCGCCCGATTACAGTACCTTTAACGATGGCTACGTCCTCTTTGCCGGTCGTGTCACCGAGGAGAAAGGCATTGGTATACTGATCGAGGCAGCTGCCCGCCTTAGTGGTCTGCGGTTCATGATTGCAGGTGAAGGCGATGCGCTGCATAAGTACAGGGAGCAAGCAGAGGGGAGAGGACTGGCGAATGTGGAGTTCGTAGGCTATGTGGAGGGGCCTGACCTCGAAAACCTCCTGAAAGGAGCTGCGTGTGTGATTGTTCCGTCCATGTGGTACGAGAATCTGCCTCTCAGCATTCTTGAAGCCTTTGCTCATGGTAAGCCCGTTGTTGGATCCCGTAGCGGAGGTATCCCGGAACTGGTCCGGGATGGTGAAACCGGTTTCACCTTTCAACCCGGAGATGCTGAGGCTCTGGCTAATGCGATTGATGCTACGGTATCGAATGAAGAGACGCGCATTGACATGGGTAGAAGAGCAAGGACACTCGTCGCAGGTGAATTCTCGCCTGAGTTTCACTACAAGCAAATCAAGCGAATCTATGAGGACCTGTTATGAGAATCGCAATGATCGGGCAGAAGGGCATACCAGCCAGCTATGGTGGTATAGAGAAGCACGTTGAGGAGGTTTCGACCTTGCTTGCGGCTCGTGGCCATGATGTCTTGGTTTATTGCAGACCGTATTATACTACGATTGACGGCGAATACAGAGGTGCGAAATTGATTAAGCTGCCAAGCATCAAGACAAGACACCTTGACTGTGCCTCTCACACCCTGATCGCAACCGTCCATGTCTTATCGATGAAAGTCGATGTCGTTCACTACCATGCCCTGGGGCCCTCAGCACTCTCATTTGTACCGCGAATGGCAGGTGCGCGTACCATTGTCACCATTCACGGACTTGACTGGAGAGGTGGCAAATGGGGAAGACTTCCAGTCTGGGTACTTAGGCGATGTGAGTTTGCTGCCACCCACTTTCCCAGCCGCACCGTGGTGGTATCGAAGATCCTAAAGCAGTATTTCGAGAGGAAATATGGTCGCGATGTGATCCATATTCCAAACGGCGTCTGGGTTGGCAAGTCCGTAGAACCCAGGAACATTGACAAATATGGAGTCTCCAAGAATGACTACTATCTGTTTGTGGGAAGACTGGGTGCCGAGAAGGGCTGTCATGTGCTCGTAAGGGGCTTCCTGAAAGCACAAACTAAGCGCAAGCTCGTTATGGGCGGTAGCCCCCATCTCAATGTTACCTACGAGGACTACCTGAAATCGATTGCTGATGAAAGAGTGATCTTCACTGGCGCTATCTACGGTGATATGCTTACAGAGCTGTGGAATGGTGCATACGCGGTCATTCATCCGTCAATCACTGAAGGCATGTCACTCTCTTTGCTTGAGGCGATGGCTCATGGCAGATGCGTGATCGTCAGTGACATACCTGAAAACCTTGAAGTTACCGGGGACGCAGCACTGGCCTTCAAGGTGGGGGATGAGAATGACCTGGCAGAAGTCATAAGCACCATCGATCGTGATAGCGAAAAACGGGCAGTCATGGGGCAGAAAGCCCTTAATCGGGTAAAGGAAGCTTTTGACTGGAACAGGATTGTTGATCGTCTCGAGCAAGTCTACCGCGGTGAATAGCAATGGCAGCTGACCGTCAGCCACAGCTCTCATTCTTGAAGTCACTGTGCCGACAGGCCTCACACAGATGGCTGATCTTTGCAATAGGTCTTGGACTCCTGCTATGGCTATGGTTCGCAGCTGGACAGGTACGCCAGCCAGGGGCGATCAAGCGCCGCTGGGCTGTTGTTGCATCAAGAGCCCTCGTTGTCGCGGGTGCAATCTTCCTGGCCAGAATCGTTCTGGTGACGCATGAGGAAAGAGTTCCGGTTGTCTTTGTATCAGCTGGCAAGGCAGGTATTGCACCAGAAGAGCTGATTGCAAGAGCTGGATATCTTCACAAGCATGGCTACGAGGACATTCCAATTGATGACGTTGTCATGTTCATACGTGAGGCACGATACGTTCCAAAGAAATGCTTTGCTATCGTGCTTGAGATCGACGATCTTCGCGGGATGTCAATCTTAACCAATAACTCACCCCATCTCACTGTCATGACTTCACTTGAAGCTCTTCAGTCCGGATCAGAACGTGTAGTGCTACCATATGCGATAACACCTGCTGTCAGGATCAGGTCAGCGAGTGATCTGCTTGATCAACTCGATAAAGCGAAGCGCCTTGGTAAGGCAATCTTTGATAAAGATATCGAGTGTGCGCTCATCGAGTCCATTGGTTCAGAGGCGATGAGACGGCTTGCCAGACGTTCTGGCTATCTCTGCTTCTTCGATGGTCAGGGCTTTAACCGATTCGGCGATGAACCCCATTTGGTGAGGCTTCTTGATCTTACTCGCCTCTTTGCGGAGGGCAGTGGATTCAAGATATGGGTGAGCATTCAACTCTTCAAAGGCAGATTCGCTTTCTGGCCATTGGCTGTTATAACGGGTCTTGCCAGAGATTGGTACTGACGGTGGGATCAGTCAGTAAACCGATACTTGAGGATATACCACATGGCGGTAAGCCCATCTTTCCAGGTGATCTTCTTGCCCTCGTGAAAGTCACGTCCGGCATAGGAGATGGGAACCTCGTAAATACGATGACCCCGCTTGAGGATCTTGGCAGTGATTTCGACCTCGAACTCGAAGCGATTGGACTTCAGGTGTATGCCCTTGAGAATATCAGCCTTAAACATCTTGTAGCACGTCTCCATGTCTGATAGGGTACTGTCGAAAAGAATATTGGTTATCAGAGTGAGAAAACGGTTACCAACCCAGTGCCAAAAGAACATGTTCTTGCGCTCACCTGTAAAGCGCGAGCCATACACAACATCGGCCTTGCCATCAAGTATAGGTCGCAGCAGCTTCAGCATGTCTCTTGGATCGTACTCAAGATCTGCATCCTGGATAACTACGATGTCACCTGTTACTTCAGCCAGAGCCGCCCTTATCGCCGCTCCCTTGCCCATATTCCTGTCCCTTAGTATGACTTTCGCTCGCTCGGGAGATAGCTTCTTGAGAAAGTCAGTTGAGCCATCGGTGGAGCCATCGTCCACGATAATTATCTCTTTCTCGATGGGCACGTCTTCAACCCTCCGAAGGATCTCGGGAAGGGTTGCCGCTTCATTATACACTGGCATGATTATTGAGAGTTTGAAATCCATGGTCTCGCGTGTCATCGTATCCATTATGAACTCACGAGACAGCGAAGTCAACCGTTTAGCAATGGCGACAACATGAACAGACTGACGTTTGTGCTTGCTTCAAGGGGACTACGGAACAGCATCGG
>JALGWB010000154.1 GCA_025774405.1 bacterium | reverse complement strand
GATGCCACATCATAACTGGCAACATTGTTGCTCCTGTAGTATTCGACTATTCTATGTTCACCGTCACACACAGCCCATAGCCGTACAAAGTCATCCTTGAATTCATCCATCCTGTGCCAGGCTATAAGCTCTCGGGTTTCATCAATGGCAAGTGAGTCAATCCTGAACTGGGCAATTCGGCGGGAATCGTCAATCACACTATCATAGAGGCCGACGGTGAAATCCATGGCTCCATCCTGACCCCGATTCGAAAGCTTCAATCTTATCCGGCACGAGTCGCCTATGATGACCGGGAACGGCTCAACACTTTCAAAGTCAATCGCTAAATCTGCAAGCGATAGATACACCCTGCTTGCCGCATGGTTGTTAAGCTCGAGTCGCTCAATAACAACATCGGCAGCATCGAGGAGAACGTGGATCTGCCTTGTCGGTTGCCCTGAAGGCACCTGCCATCGAAGCGTCACAACTCTATCTGACTTCGCTCCGAGTAGTGCAACAGTAACCGAGTCGATCAAGTTCTCAGGTTTAATGCTGTCACAGTATGCATCAACCCTGAAACCTAGCGCGTCTGCATGACCGTTGTTGGCAATTTTAACGGTGATGATGCTTTGCTCACCTTGAAGGGGGTGTGCCGGGGTGACGGAAATGTCTTTGGCATACACTACCAGATCCGCCAGGGGCAGATTGTCTTTTGCCCTGAAGCCATATTGACCTGTATTCCATGCATTACCTCTGGCTTCGCGATGCTCCATCCTGCCAGCCCCCTTGGTACCTATGAAGCGCCAGAGGTATATATCTCCATCTGTGGTGGCTGAGGCTATCTCAAAACTACCATCCCCGTCGAAATCGCATATCACTGGCGTTGAGCGAATCGCACTGCCGATGGAGATTGGAAAACCGACGACTATGCCAGTTCGACCGAAACCGTACACCTCTCCACCTGGTTTGCCAGAAGTACCCGCGACCGCCTCGATGGTGCTATTACCATCAAGGTCACACAGGATTGGTTCACAATTGTGCATGGGATCGGGAGCATCACCAGTGATTGTCGTGCAGAGGCTGCCGTCACCATTCCATGCCACGATTGTCCCGCAAGATGTAGACACGACCACCTCGGGGACACCATCATTGTCTATGTCAGCAGCAACCGGGCTACTGAGTTCGCTGCAATTGTAGGACCATCTGGGCCAGCCAGGATGAATCGTTCCAGTTGGCTCAACCAGATAGGTTGAATTTGAGAAAAGCCCCGAGACAGCGATTTCCGGAACGCCATCGCCATCAAAATCCGCTATTGAGGGAGATCCTCTTCCACAGCCACGACCAACCATTACCGGCCAGCCAGGAGCAATTGAGCCATCACCCTCAATCACATAGAGCTTTCCCCCATAACCGCCGATGACGACTTCAGGACGATGGTCTTGATCAATATCTGCTGTGGCCGGAGACATCCAGAACTTCTCGTCGAGGTGTTTGGGCCAGCCATTGACAGGTCGCCCATCCTCATTCCACGCATAGATCCCGCCGTCAGTTGATGGGCAAATAATCTCCACAAGTCCATCATCATCGAGATCCGCCAGCACAGGAGATGAATAGGTACCTGATCCCATCTGTCTTGGCCAGCCATTGGCAACTGTACCATCCGGATCGAGCACATAGACCAGTCCCGGTACCGTGCTAATCACCATTTCCCGCTGTCCATCAAGATCGATATCGCAAATTGCTGGCTTTGAATATATGGCCTGTCCCAGTCGGAAAGGCGAACCGTTGAGGCTACCATCGACTTTCAGCACATAGACATTTCCGAGCCGGCTACAGGCAACAATCTCCTGGAGTCCATCCCCATCGAAATCAGCAGTTGCGAGTGAGGCAACGATGCCACCTTCGGCCTGAACTGGAAAACCTCTCATCAGATGCAAAGGCACTGCAAAGGTGAAATCTTCCGAATATTGATAGGTTCCAAAAGCGTAATCCGCCGAAATTGCAAGATCGAGCTTCACCTCGTAAGGTTCAAGCACATCCTGTCCTATCTCCATTGCGAAAGTTAGAGGCTGGGAGATCTGGTCTTTGTCCAGCTGCTCTAGCAATGCCAGTGACTGGGTGACTTCTATTCGTGGATCACTGCAGGTCAACTCAATCCGCAGGTTCTCGCAGGTGAATCCATGATTGTGCAGTCTAACCAGAATGTCAACATCCTCGCCGGGTTCAGGTCTTCCGTCACCGTCGCCGCGACAATCGTCAACAACATAGTCCTCAAGAAGCACTATAGGTGACCAGACACTGACATCGAAGGTCATCACCTCACCGGGGTCACTGATGTTGAGAACACTGACTTCGGTAGGGGTTCCCTCATTCGAATAATTGCTTGGAGTCGTCCACCATGAGAAGGCTCGATTGGCTGATTCACCTGGAAATGGGTCTCCAGCATCCGATCCAAAGCCAAAGAACCTGCGTTGCTCAAGATCGAATTGGCCATCGGCTTGCTCAAGGCTAACGAGATGACCTGTCGGCGACGAGTTGTCACTGTATCTTTCGTCAACATGATAGATAAGCAATCCCTCCCCAAACCTTGCAAGATAGGCATCCCACCCGGTAGCTCGACGATTCTCAACGAGAAAGTATTGCTCATCGGCAGCAGCCTCACTCCACAGCTTGAGCACAACGCCACCGTGAGCCACATCTGCCAGGTGATAGTCCATGATATTGCTATCGATAACCACAGGTTCTATGAAACCGAGCCTTATCTTACTCCAGGCATCCAATCCAACTGGAGCAGAACCGTCACCGCCACCCCAGGAACCATAAGCCATGAGTGACCACATGCCCAATCCGAACGAATTGAGCGTCGGATCATAGAGATCGGGCAAACCCAAAAGATGCCCGAGCTCATGTGCAAAGGTGCCAACATTGCCGTCCTCAGGCTCGGTGGCATAGGTTCTTATACTGACTCCGTCAACTTCCAGGGGCCGAATTCTGCCTGCATGGGAATGGATGTCAGCCGGATTGAGTGTCCACTCATAGCCTGAACCACCGTGGACAACAAGCAGGAAATCGACGAAGCCGTCATCATCACCACTTGATGGCACGCCATCAGGACCATCATTGTCGAATTTCGAGAAATCAACAAAGGGGTCAGCCGCAATTATTGCATCCTCAATCATCTTTTGAGCATTATGCGGGTAGTAGCCCATACCCTTGCGGTTGTCTACATAATAAGAAAGAACCTGAGGAAGTCTAAACCATCCTTTGACTTCACCGACTATGTCGAGCTTGCCGTAGGAATTCCACAGGTAATAGTCTCTGAGGCTGTGGCTGTCGGCATTAAAAAGCATTCGCTCGAAATGACCTATGGAATGGGCAAGAGTATCAGCGGGAGCATCATCAAAATCAACAAGCAGAACAAGGCACTCGATTGTATCTGGAAACTCAATCCGAGGCTTTTGAGGAAGGCCCATTGCACCAAGTTGAGAGATCTCGAGTGGAAGAGATAGCTCTTGCCCAGGCTCAAGCCTATCAAGCAAGTCAGGTCTCGGCGGCATGGCAACTGATGAACCGACCCATAATGGTAACCAGATGGAAACAACGATAAGACGTGACCTTAGTGAGTTCATCTCACCGACTTCTGGCTCTGCAGCTCTTCTACCTTAGATCTCACTGCAGCAAGATTGGGCCGGTAGCGCAAGACCCGCCTGAAATAGTCAAGGGCCTCATCAACCCTTCCCTGGGCTTCGAGTGCAAGCCCCATGGTATAGAGTATGTCAACATTCGCTGGATACTTCTTCACAAGAGCTGCCATGATTCTTTCCGCCCGGTGTGGCTCTCCAAGTCGCACCCACGCAGCTCCAATACCAACCATAGCCTGCACATTATTCTGGCAAAGCTGCTCGGCTCGATTGAAGGCTTGCCTGGCTTCTTCAAACCTGCCCACATTCATCAGACATAGCCCAAGATTATAGGCTGCAAGTCCAAACTGGGGATCGGCATCTAATGCCTGCCTGAATTCTTCGATTGCACCTTCAAGGTTTCCGCTGGAAGTCAGAGTCACTCCGACTGCAAAATGAGCATACGGCACGTATGCAGGTTCAAGCTCCGTAGCCAAGGCCATCATTTGTCTGGATTCGTCAACTCTGCCGAGAGCTCCATAAAGCTTGCCAAGCAGATAGTAAGGACTGGGATTGATGGGATCGCTTGCTATTGCTTCCTGATAGATACTAATCGCCTCATCATACCTCCTGTCCATTGCATATACGGCCGCCTCATTTATCAGATACTGCGTTGCAAAAGGTTCACTTGCAACGCCGAGGAAGCGAGAGCTCGACACCAATCCCAGTGCCAGAACAAGCATAGCGGCCATGGCTCCACGTCGCCACTTTCTATGGTAAAAATCCAGGATGAGCTGCGTCACACCATAGCCCGCCAGAATCCAGAGAAATGCAACTGCAGGAAGCCGATTTCTCCAAGAGACGAAGAAGATTATGCAGTTGAGGGCAAAAGCGACAAAGCCGGCTACCATAATGTAGCCCAGTTTGATTCGACGTATCAGGACGAGCAATGCACCGAGGATGCCCAATGGCATGACCACAAGATACGAGGGAAATGGGACGCTCAGCATCCTTGAGTGTCTTCCAGGCAGTCTCCACAACGGCTTGATGTCGCTATGCTCATAGGAATTCATAAAGTAGTAAGCCTTCTTGAGCAAAAGCCGAATCCATCTTGCCGGATCGGCACGAATCTCCCTCAGGGTACGACCGATGTAATAGTCTCCCAGTTCGCGGTCACTGAGTTCCCTTCCGAGCTCCTCACTTGCGGCCAGCCTTGACGCAACAAGCATAGCATCATCGCTCGGATCAACTGTAATTTCATATCGGCTTTTTGTAGCGGGTGCCCGTGGGGTTTTGCCATCTGAAGCCAATGAATTGCCCGCATAGAGATTCACAGCACCCTGGGGTGAGAAGACATAGAAGTCACCAGATATCATCTTGTTGCGACATCCAAGGAGAACCATCACTGCTACAATCGGAATGATCATTGCGACTGAGTTCAAAGCGCCTCGCTTCATACCTGAGACTATACAGAGGATGGCAATGACCGCTATCACAAACGGCAGCACATCGGGTCTCGTGAGAAAAGCAAGCCCCAGAGCTATGCCTGCTCCCAAAGCGTGGCGTGCATGATTCCGCCTCAAGGTTTTGACGAGGAGGTAAGTCGCTACAAGTACGAGGTAGATGAAGAGCGTGGTTGGCAACAATTGACCGTCTGAGAAAAATGCCATTCGATAGAAGACCAGCCCGAAACCGGCGATGGCTCCAGCCGTGATACCAAAGACTGTTGACCCGATATAGAACACTAAGCCACAGGCCAATGCACCTAAGATCCCCTGAGCAAACAATGCGATCCAGCGTTGATTTGAAGACACCCAATAGCAAGCAGCCAGGAAGTAGGGATAAAGTGGAACTCTGAAACCACCCTGGC
>JALGWB010000153.1 GCA_025774405.1 bacterium | reverse complement strand
CTACATAAATTCCCCTGGTGGTGTCCTGCCTGCGGGGCTTGCCATCTACGACACAATACAGTACATCAAGCCTGATGTAGCGACGATATGCATGGGGCAGGCAGCGAGTCTTGCAGCCCTGATCCTTGCAGCTGGCACAAAGGGCAAGAGGTCAGCCTTACCCCATGCGAGGATTATGATTCATCAACCTCTTGGTGGAAGCCAGGGGCAGGCGGTTGATCTCGAGATCTATACAAAGGAGATACTCACACTGCGGGAGAGATTGAATGAGATACTTGCAAAACATACAGGACAAGGTGTTGAGACCATTGCTCGGGATACCGATCGCAATTTCTTTATGTCTGCTGAAGAAGCCAAATCCTATGGTATAATAGATGAGGTGATCTTTAAGAAGAAATAGATGGGAGCTTAGTGGTGAAACGAAAAGCCGGCGCACGCGGTGATATTGTCTGTTCGTTCTGTGGAAAGGGCAGGGAAGAGGTTTCTAAGCTTGTCTCAGGACAGAATGTTTACATCTGTAGCGATTGTATAAGACTCTGCAGCACCATACTGGAAGATGATATTCAGAGTCAGGCAATCGCTCCGAGGAGGACGCTGCCCAAACCTGCCGAGATAAAGAAGTTCCTGGACCAATATGTCATAGGTCAGGAAAGGGCTAAACGTGTGCTTTCGGTTGCTGTTTACAATCATTACAAGCGCATAATGTCGCGAAGCACGAGAAGCAGCGTTGAGGTTGACAAGAGTAACATCCTGCTCATAGGTCCCACGGGTGTTGGCAAGACGTTGCTTGCGGAAACGCTGGCCCGGTTCCTCCACGTGCCTTTCGCCATCGTCGATGCCACAGCTTTTACCGAAGCAGGCTATGTTGGTGAGGATGTTGAAAACATCCTTGCCCGCCTCCTTCAGAACGCTGATTACAATCTTGCAGCGGCCGAGAAGGGAATCGTCTATATCGATGAAATTGATAAGACAGCGCGCAAGCAGGACAGCCCATCGATTACCAGGGATGTATCAGGTGAAGGTGTTCAGCAGGCCTTGCTCAAGATCCTTGAGGGAACCATCGCCAATGTCCCTCCCCAGGGTGGCCGGAAGCATCCTCAGCAACGGTTCATTGAGGTAAATACGAGAGACATTCTCTTTATCTGTGGAGGATCATTTGATGGGCTGGATAAGATAGTCGAAAGACGCCTGAGGAGCAGCTCGATTGGATTTGGGGCCGATGTGAAGCGCAAGTCAGAGCGCAAACTCAGTGAGCTGCTGCAGTTCGTCGAACCTGATGATTTACTCAAGTACGGCTTTATCCCGGAGATGGTGGGGAGGCTGCCTGTGATCTGTTCGCTCGAGGAGCTTGATGCGGATGCGCTGGTGGCGATCCTGACTCAACCCAAGAACGCTCTTTGCAAGCAATACAAGCAAATATTCGAACTTGAGGGTATCAAACTGGAGTTTGAAGAAAGTGCTCTTAGGGCTGTAGCAGATGAAGCCATCAAGCGCAACACCGGTGCAAGGGGTCTGCGAGCGGTTCTTGAGGAGAAGATGCTCGATCTTATGTTCGAGCTACCTTCCAGGAAGGATGTAAAAGCCTGCAAGATAACGCGTGACTTCATATTGTCAAATGCCGAGCCGGAGCTAGTTATATCGCCTAGCAGGAGGAGCAGGAGAAAAGCTAGCTAATCGGCTTACCATCTCCTTCTTGGAATCACTATGAAAGTCGAGTTCATTGGCAGTTTTACGGGCAACAGTCTGCCGGAGCTTCCGTACCCCGAGGTAGCAGTGGCAGGTCGCTCGAATGTTGGCAAATCCTCCTTTGTAAACGCTGTGCTTGACCGGCGCAGGGTAGCGAGAGTGAGCTCCACACCTGGCATGACGAGGACTATAAATCTCTATCTGTGTGATGATCGCTTCATACTTTCGGATCTTCCAGGCTACGGCTATTCAAAGGCTCCAAAGTTTGAAAGGGAAAGGTGGCGCCGTGATATGGAGATCTATTTCGGAAGAAGGGCAGCATTGAAGGGCTGTGTTCTACTTGTCGATGTCAGACATTTCCCGATGAAGATAGATCTTGATGCCATGAGATGGCTACATTCCTTCAATCATCAGCTTCTGGTGGTGCTTACCAAGTGCGACAAGCTCAGTCGGGCTGCACTTGCAGAGAAGGAAAAGCAAATGGCTGGACTGGCTCTCGATCCGGCAATACAATATAGACTGTTTTCCGCCAAGACTGGGCTCGGAAAAAAGGAAGTCATCGGTTGGATCATGAAGCGAACGAAAGCATGAGACTCTTTACGCCTGGACCTGTAAATCTCTCGAGATCAGCAGCTGAAGGCTTAGCTGCACCCACCACTCACCACAGGTCAAAAGCTTTCGAAGAACTTTACAGCAGCCTGCTCGCAGGCTTGAAAAGCAGTTTCTTAACCTCTGGCACCGTCACGGTTCTGACTGCATCGGGTACAGGTGGAATGGAGGCTGCTGTTGCGAGTTTGATCAAGCCATCCGAGAAGGTGCTCATACCGGTATCGGGAAAGTTCAGTGAGCGATGGGTTGAAATATCTGAGGTCTATGGTATTGAATCTATTGTCATTGACCTTGAGCCTGGTCTCAGTCCCGAGCCGGAAGACATCAAAGCAAGGCTTGATGAACATCTTATCTCTGGAGTGTTCCTCACCCATTGCGAGACCTCAACAGGAGCTCTCACTGACCTGAAATCTATTTCGGAGGCAATTGATGATTGGTCCAGGATGCATGGCCATCGAGTATTGAAGATTGCTGACTGCATATCGACACTTTGCGTTGATGAATTGCGAATGGAAGAGTGGCATCTGGACTGCTGCATCGCCGCTTCTCAGAAAGGGCTCCTTGCTCCGCCTGGCCTTGCCTTTGTCGCCCTGAGCGATGAGGCCATGCGCGCTCTGGCAGGAGCCAACTGCAAGTCATACTATCTCGATCTTCAAAGATACGTTGAGGCGGTTCCCCACTATCCCTTCACTCCAGCGGTTCATGCCGTAAGAGCTGCTGTTGCATCTCTTGAAAGCATCCTGGCCATTGGTATCGAGAAACTCTGGAAATACTATGGTAACTCAGCGAGTGCGATTAGAATCCTCCTGAGCGATGCGGGCTTCAAACCTGTTGCCTCAAGTCAGGCAAGCGCTGCCGTTGCCTTCTGGTCAGGTGGTGTTGACCCGATCACTCTGGGGCAAACCCTTGAGCGGACGCATCGGATATTGATCGCCCAGGGGCAAGGTCATCTGAAGGGGAGGATCTTTCGGATATCACCGATTGGCAAGACCACCGCAGAGCTTCAGCAACTCGGGGTCGCATTGGCTGAGGCATTGCGTCAGTATGGTGTGGATTTGACTGATGAGGCACTTGTTCATTACGAACAGATGCTTGCCAGGGAGAAAGTTCAATGGTGATCGCCGTTCTGGGTGTGCAATGGGGAGATGAAGGCAAGGGGAAAATTGTGGATGCCCTTTGCGAGAATGCTCATCTTGTGGTGAGGTGTCAGGGTGGTGCCAATGCAGGCCACACAGTTGTGATAGATGGCAGCAAGCGTGTGCTTCATCTTGTACCTTCAGGTATCCTGACAGATGGCACCTATTGCCTGATCGCAGATGGAGTTGTGGTTGATCTCGACGTTTTGCATGCGGAGATCGAAAACCTCGCCAATGCAGGCATAGACGTCTGGAAAAGGCTTGCTGTTTCAAAGCGGGCCCATGTCGTATTGCCTCTTCACAGGGAGATTGAAAGCATTCATGAAGAGGCGAGAGGTAAGGCCAGGATAGGGACCACTGGAAGGGGTATCGGACCGTGTTACAGTGACAAGGCCTCAAGGCTCGGCATCCGCATATGCGACCTGCTTGAGCCGAAGCGGCTCGCTGATAGGGTTAAGGCCCTTTACAGAGCGCACGGGCTTGACGATCGCAGGTCTGCTGGAAGCGTCGAAGCTGCCATGGCCTATCTTGAAGGGTTCACCGAAACCATTCGAAGGATTGCCGCGGATACCCATGCAATCCTGTTTCAAGCCCTGGAAGCCAACAAACGGATTGTTCTTGAGGGTTCACAGGGATTCCTCCTCGATATAGATCACGGAAGCTATCCTTATGTGACGTCCTGTAATACGGGCATCCACGGATTGCTTGCGGGTTGTGGTATCCCACCTTCAGCAGTGACCTCGATTGTCGGTGTGGCAAAGGCATATGTCACAAGGGTTGGTGGAGGACCCTTACCAACCGAGATGGAGGAGCCCATACAGACCGAGGTCAGACAGAAAGGTGAGGAATTCGGAGCGACGACAGGTCGCCCGAGGCGCTGTGGCTGGCTGGATCTGGTTGCTTTAAGGTATGCCTGCAGAGCCAATGGCGTTACCTCGCTTGCGGTGACCAAGATGGATACGCTGGCTGGTCTTGACACAGTGAAAGTATGTGTCGGTTACGATTATGGGGCTCAGTCGCTCGATACGGTGCCAGCTGAGGCTGAAGCACTGGGTGAGTGCAACCCTAAGTATGAGACGGCCGAAGTATGGGGTGACCTTAGCGGTGTGCAGTGCTTTGGTGATCTTCCCTCCGAAGCCAGATCGTATCTCAGGGCAATCGAGCACTGGGCTGGTGCTGAGATCGAGCTGGTTTCAACAGGTCCTGAAAGAAGGAGTATTCTCAGGGCTAAGCAATTGACTTGACCCGGATTATCCTTTACATTTCCGATTGGTTGAGCGTGTAGCTCAGTTGGTAGAGCACCTGCCTTTTAAGCAGGAAGTCCTGGGTTCGATTCCCAGCACGCTCACCAGTCCTATTTCCCTGCCTCTTGCCCACACAGAACGATTTTGACTTGCCATGTGATTGAGATTTGGGCGGAATTGGAGTAACATGCAAATTAAGGGTTAATGTTATGAAGTACAGGATCTTGCGGAAACTCGGAAGCGGCGGATTCGGTGATGTCTTTGAAGCTATCGATGAGTCGGGCCAGAGGTATGCGGTCAAGATTGCCAGAGCCCATGACGAGATCTCAAAGGCAAAGCTCGAGACGCAATTCCGATATCTTGCCCGCGCTTACCACCAGCGGATAGTTCGTGCGCACGATTTCGATCGCGATGACTCGGATGGTCCTGTCTTGGTAACTGAGCTGGTTGAAGGCGAGGATCTCAGATCCTATGTCGCCAGGGCCGGTCATGACAGTCTTGTTGAGATTGTTGCCAAGATCCTCGATGCACTCCGCTATCTTCACAGTATGGACCGGATACATGGCGATCTCAAACCGTCCAGCATATTGGTTATAGAGACGGACTCGACGGCGGAGATCAAACTCATAGATGTCGGTTTCAAGCTTGGTTCTGTACCGGTGCCCAGCATAGAGGGCACACCTGAATACATTGCCCCGGAGATTATCAGAAACAAGAGGCCAGACGGACGAAGCGATCTCTATTCCCTCGGGATGACGCTCTACGAATTGCTTACCGGTCACTTACCATTTCAAA
>JALGWB010000152.1 GCA_025774405.1 bacterium | reverse complement strand
ACTCGGAATAGGCGTGGGAGATGTGGTACTGATGATGGAGTATGCCATCTACTCGGTTATCTCTCCGGAAGGGTGTGCTGCTATACTCTGGGGTGATCGGTCGAAGGCCCAGCAGGCTGCTGAAGCATTGAAGCTTACAGCGCCCGATCTGCTTCAGCTTGGCGTTATCGATGGTATCATACCTGAACCGGCCGGAGGTGCTCACAGGGATCCGAGGACTGCGGCTGACAATCTCAAACGCTGTATCCTTGAGAACCTTGAAGTCCTGACCAGGACGCCGATTGAGATCCTTCTGGAACGACGCCTCAAGAAGTATTCTGGCATGGGTGTCTATCGGGAGTAATACGGGTTGACCATTCGGGCGATATTTGATAGATTAAATTCGGTTCCGACTCCTTGCCTCCGCTTTGGAAGGGGGCACGAAAGATGAGTTACCGGGCTTTTTGTACTGCCCGGAATTTTTATAGTCGGGAGGTAGGCTATGGCACTCGATGAGAAGCTCTTGAAGATTCTGGCCTGTCCCAAGTGCAAGGGCGATCTTGAATATGACGAGCACGGCTCACGTTTGATATGCCATGCATGCAAGCTGGCATATCCCGTCAAGGATGATATCCCGGTCATGCTGGTGGAAGAGGCTGAGAGGATTGCAGACTGATGTGTTCCGTTACTCACGTAGCTGCCGGGGCTATCCTTGGTAGTATTTTTGAAGTGCGTCTGACAGCTTTTATAGTGGGCTTCGCCTCGCATATTCCACTCGATATGCTGCCCCATGTGGACTTTGATGACTTTCGTTTTGATGCTGCTGTCTCATTGGGATTGCTTGTGGGGATCTATCTTTGGTCAGGCTTCTCACCAATGCTGCTCGGTGCCCTGGGAGCCGTCGCTCCTGATTTTGAGAACCTTCTTTGGAAGACAAAACTGATACGCGAGGAGGATAAGATCTTCCCAACTCATTCAGGGCTGATCCGGCATGGAAGGGCTACCAGTGGTGGCGGGCTGCGTACTGAGGTTATAATGTCAATTGCTTCGGCAGGCCTTGTCGTAGTTGCGCTATTGCTGGGGGGTCATCGCAATTGAAGAAACTTGCGATTAGCGTGCTGGTAGTTGGTGCGTTTGTGAGGGGTGGTCTGTGCTGGGCTGGCATCGAGGTGCAGAATGTGAGTGAGCAAGGCCTCGATGTGATTGTTAGCCTTGATGGGATTGAGACTATTGAAGATGAGCACGGTGGGTGGTTGGGAATTCGCATACCAGGCTTTGTTCCGATGTTCGAAGAGACCCTCGGCGCCTGGTTACCAGCAAAAAGCCTTGCTATTGGCGCACCTCCCAATTCTAACGTAACGTGTGAAGTAACTGAGGCAACCTTTTATGAAGTAAATAGATACAGGAGTGAAAAACTGCTTTCCAGAATTGGTGATTTGGTGAGTTCCATGCCTGAGGTGGCAGCAAGCATTGCCGCGGATGGCTACTATCGCCATCAGCGCATCATTGGGCTAAGGCTTACACCAGTCACACTTGATAGAAGTAAGACTCAGTTGCGGGTCCACACAAACTATCGGGTTAAGATCCGGTTCAGTGATGGGGGTGACCTCAAAAGCCAGCAAATCGCCCGGATCGGTACCTGTGCTGAGAGTCCCTTCAGAAGCTCGCTTGTGAACTATGGACAGGCAGGTGGCTGGGTCAAGCCATGGTGCCGACTTCGGCAGGAGGGAGACTATTTCACAAATTCATCCAACTGGCTGAAAATTGCCGTCGATTCCACAGGCATATACTGTATCACGGGCAGGGATCTTGAGGCCGCAGGAGTTGATCCCGGGAATGTGGAGGTTGCTTCAATTCGGCTTTACACTTCCGGGGGACTTCCACTGAGTGAG
Organism: bacterium; assembly: GCA_025774405.1. Taxonomy (GTDB): domain Bacteria; phylum Arandabacterota; class Arandabacteria; order Arandabacterales; family Arandabacteraceae; genus JALGWB01. The sequence continues at coordinate 3,601 of JALGWB010000152.1, read as the reverse complement.
AGTCTCGCCGATACCAATCCTGGATGGATGAGGCAAGTACCTGTTAAGGTCTGCGATGGTGGCGACGGGCACTTTGATGGGGGCGATAGCCTGATTTTCTATGGACTGGGCTGGCGGGATTGGGCTGACCTTTACAATCCTCGCCTGAGTCATGATGCCTTCTTCAAAAGCTTTTATTCTTCGTACAATTGCTACTGGCTCACCTGGGGTGGTGACTTCAGCGATCCACCCAACCATATGAACTCACGTGAGCTTCCTCAGTGCGACGGTTGTGACTTCTATGAGCCACTTTCCTTTGAAGAGCGCATCCATCTCGAGCGTGATCTTTTTGAAATGTTCAGTGTACGTGCAGAAGACGGATGGTACTGGTATTCACTTCGCCCCAGCAGTCCTTTCCTTAGCTCGTTTCGTACCCCTTCACCAGATACATCCTCACCCGCAAGTCTCAAGATCCGCGTTGCAAGCTGGGCACAGGGTGAATGCCGAGGTGACTATTATCGTCTCGAGTGTCGTCTGAATGGAACAAGGGTTCTGGATACTTCATGGCCAGCACCTTTGATCGACAGAGATATCAAGGACCTGGATACAACCGTTACGCTAGCAAGTTCAGATTTGCAGCAGATTCAGATTGAGGTCAAGGCAAACCTGACCTATCCCCTGGCTCCCGCTGGAGTTTGCGACAGGTTGTTGCTTGCATGGTATGAGATCTTCTACAGAAGATTCTTTGAGGCTGACAACGGTTGCCTCTTTTTCGAGGCTCCCGATACAACCGGTTATGTCAAGTATTTACTTCACGATTTCGACTCACCCTCAATATATGTATTTGATTTGACTGACCAGTTCAATGTTACCGAGCTGGTTGGGGTTGAAATCGCTCCATCCGGATTCGATGTGACCTTCTTCGACACCTTGAGTGGTTACCGGCGCCGCTATGCCGCCATTACTGCCGAAGCCATGCTTAAGCCAGCTAGCCTGGAGGAGGTTGTAATCACAAATATCAGGTATGAGCCGACAAAGCCTTATTGTGTTATCACACACAGTGACCTTATGGATGCTGCTACGATGATTGCTGATTTCCATGATGGGGAAGTGGTCACACTTGAAGAGATCTATAATGAGTTTGGCTGGGGAGTCCCCGATGCCACCGCCATCAGGGATTTCCTTCGCTGGCGTTATTGGCATGGTCCCCTCAGTTGGGTCTTGCTGTTGGGCGATGGGACATGGGATTTGAGAGGTAGAAGGGGACAGGCGACATACCGTAACTACGTACCTTCGTATGAACGCAGGTATCTACCACCATTTGGAGACACCTACAATACCGACGACTGGTTTGCATACCTTGAACCAAGCTGGCAGGGAAGTCTGGCTGACTTTCCGACAGTGGCGATGTCAAGACTACCGGCGACGTCACCTGATGATGCAATGGCACTGGTCGAACGCACAATCGCGTACCAGACCAGTCCTGAGCCGGGAATGTGGCAGGCTACCGTTATCATTGTTGCTGACGATGACCGCGTAGGCAGTAGCTGTGATGGAATACCTCACACAGATTTTGCCGAGGAATTGAGTGATGATGGTGTTCCTGCAATGTTCAGGCAGACAAAGATCTATCTTGTCGAATACCCGCGTGAGGCTACCGGGCTCAAGACCTCTGCCAAGAATGACTTCATAGAAAGTCTAAATAGGGGTGCACTTCTGACGAACTTTGTTGGTCATGGGGATCCCTATCGGCTGGCGCAGGAGGAGGTTTACAATCCAGCAGCAATCGATCTCGTCTGTACCGGACCACGGCGTACCTTCTTCATTGCAGCCAGCTGCAACGTAAGTCGATTTGACGACCCGGTGGGTACGTCGATGGCTGAGGATCTCATTCATCGAGCTGAGGGGGGAACAATCGGATCCCTTGCCTCGACCCACCTGTGCAAAGCCTTACCCAATCAGATACTGAATTTGCACTTCCTTCAGCAACTGTTCCCACCTGATTTCATGGAAGCCCTCGTAACGGTTGGAGACGCAGCTGCGATTGCCAAGTTTCTTACGATCGCCTCAGCGCAGAATCACGATCTCTATTGGAAGAACAGCGAAATGTATGCTCTCTTCGGGGATCCGGCACTTGTATTAGCGTATCCGAGATTCGAGATTTCATTTAGTACCAACCTGCCCGATACTCTGAAGCGAAAAGGCATATATGGATGCCGTGCCATTGTCGAAAGCGGAGGCGAGCAGGTGAACTTTGGTGGAAGCTTTGAAGTCTTTGTTCGAGAGGCTGAGGATACTTCAGGATATGCTGGATGTGAAGGACATTTCTTCGATTACCAGTTGCCAGGCTCAGAAATCTTCAGAGGTGCAGGCAACGTAGTTGGCGGTGATCTTGATTTTCGTTTCTTCGTCTCTTCCGCTGCACGAAGGGGACCGAGATCGGTTCTAAGATGCTTTGCCACTGATGGTGAGCATTCTGCCATCGGTCTGATTGATAGTTTGACAATTGCTGGTGAGGCATCCGTAAGCGATGAGGATGGCCCGGAGATTGAGCTTGTCTACAACGGACGCACTATTGCGTCAGGTGATACCCTGCTTTCTGGTAGCCGGGTCGAGATACATCTTGTAGATAGCAGCGGGGTGGCTGTGAAAAGCACATCAGAGATTTTCCCGGTTTCAATTGCTTTTGACGAGGATGAAAGGCTGAATCTTGCGGACAGCGTTGTGGCACTCAACGGTAGTTTTAGTGACTGGGTTGTTAGTTTCGTTGTGCCTGCACTTTCACCAGGAGTGCACAAGTTGAATGTCTCGGCTTTCGATAATCTTAACAATTTGACAAGCATGGACTATCAGGTGTTCGTTAGCGAAAAGATACTTCAACCATCTGATGTAGTATATGCGTTTCCCAATCCTGCCAGAGAATTCTGTCATATTGTCTGGGAATATGACACCAGCAGCGTAGTTGAGATCGAAGTCAAGATCATGACCATTGCAGGCAGGACAATCTGGACTGGTCGATCCGCAGGTCCTGGCCCATATCGGGAAATTGTCTGGAACTGCGTGGATCTACAAGGTGATCCGGTGGCTAATGGCATGTATATAGCATTTGTCAAGGCCAGGTCGCCTGATGATCCTGGGTTGGAAACAATGGACAAGGTTATAATTGCAGTCATGAGGTAAGGAGGGTTGATTATGGTTAGGCATTCGTTGATCGTGGGATTGGCCTTTGTGCTTCTGATCTACTGTGAGGTTCTGGCTGTAGGCGAGGCAGCAGCACCGTCGCTGATTATTTCACCTTCAGCGCGTGCCTGGGGACTGGGACAGTCCTATGTGGCTGTTGCGGATGATGCAACGGCGATTTACTGGAATCCCGGGGGGATGGGCTTTCTCAAAGGCACCAACATATCACTGACACACAGTCAGTTGATTCCTATGCTAGCGAAGGATGTTTATTTTGAGTCGATCAATGTCACCTATTCAGTTCCAGATATTGGAACTTTCGGATTCACGGCCATCTATCTTACATATGGCAAGTGGTGGGAAACGACTCCGGCGGGTGAGCAGGTTGAGGAGCACACGAGCTACGAATTTGCCTTTGGTGGCTACTACGCCTTCAGATTGA
>JALGWB010000151.1 GCA_025774405.1 bacterium | reverse complement strand
ATGATGAGGTTGCCAATTACTCTGAAGGTGTCACTGCCGAGGCCACATCGAACGATGTGACTGGCCCGGAGCTCACACTGTCAGTCTTTCAGAATCCATACATCACCAACCATCTCGATATCTACCTGGTCTCATCGGAGGCCTTGGCAGATACAAGCATCTATTGCAGTGTAAATGGTACCGGATTGCAACTCAGCGTGGTTGACAGTGACGAACACGTATGGCGAGGAGACTACGATCTTTATACCACCGGCAGCATCACAGTCTTTGCTCACGCCAGAGATCTTGCTCTTAATCCAGCTGAGGTAACGAGTGTCTTCTCATCGTCATTGATTCTTGCGACGTCAGGTGGCACAGCTGTCAGCATCGATGGGCGGCTTGAGCTTGAGTTTCCACCGGGATCAGTCGCCGATACGTATGTATTGATATTCGACGGTGGGGCGATTGCAGATGCTGCTGCTTATGCGATCTCACCCGCCGGGATAGATGTTAAAGGTTTTGTGAAAGTGAGCATTGCTTATGATGATGGTACAGATCCTCAACGACTAACAGTGGTCGAGGCTACTGGTGGTCGTATGGCTCCGATTGAGTCATGGGTGGATAAGAGCGCCCATCGGATCATCGCCTATATTAGCCGACTCGGCACGTTTGCGCTCATGCCAGGGGAGAGTGAAATCCCTGTCCTCGGTGAAGGTGAATTCAGGGTGCTTCAGAATGTGCCCAATCCCTTTGCCAGTGAGACTGCAATCGCTTTCCTCATGCCGCGTCCTGGTCGGATTCGAGCAGAAATCATAGCAATCGACGGTCGCAAAGTGCGTCAATTGTATAATGAGGTGCTTATCCCTGGCAGGCATTCGATAACCTGGGATGGGCTCGACGATAGTGGACATCATGTTGCAGGTGGAGTTTATTTCTATAGGGTTACATTTGAATCAGAATCAATCACTAAGAAGATGGTTTACCTTCGGTAGGAGGTGTGGTTCGATGCGAGCAATGATCCTGGGTCTGATCTCTGTTGGGCTGATTTGCTATGGATGTGGAGGTGGTGGGGGGGGACCGAGCGATACCGCTGAATCTTTAACCGCTGACGGCTGGGCGCTCTTTGAACAGGGCAAATATGACGAGGCGATTGAGAAGTTTGGGGAAGCACTTGAGCTCGATGATACCTATGCAGATGCCTACAATGGACTTGGGTGGTCATATGCCAAACTGGACCAGTTGTCGGATGCCCTTTCAGCCTTTGCTGATTGTATCTCCAATGGTATGGATACTGCTGATCCATATGCTGGGCAGGCTCCTGTCTATAGGGATTATGATCATGCCAACCATTTTGAGAATGCCATCTCGGCTGCAACCATGGCGCTTTCGAAGGATCGCCGCTATGTCTTCAGCCACGAGACAACCTTCGACTGGCATGATCTGATGATTATCCTTGCGCAAAGCTATTTCGGGCTTAGCAACTATACCAGCGCCAATACCTGGGTTGACTCCCTCGGCGGAACCCCTGCCGATCCCGAGAGTGAGACATTCGTATCTGACCTTGCAGCCGAGATCGAAAACCTCGAAGATCTTTATGGTGACTGATGCAACGGTCATCCTGCACAGAAAAAGCTGGATTTGGTGAACGCAGGGCAGTAACATAAGGCAAATAGGCCAATCCAAGCAGAGACCTGATTGGTAAGGCAGCCAGTCTACCTTGCTGGCGGTTTTTGTTTTGGTACGATTTTGGGCTAGAGCATAAGGAGGCAAAAATGATGAAGATATTGTCTGTCATGACGGTACTCATAGTCGTTGTGACGTTTGCTTTTTGTTCATGCTCCAAGGAGCAGACTGAAAGCTCCGGTGAAACAAAAACCCAGGGAGGATTGATGAGCACAAGTGGAGGAGACCCAGAAGCTATGGCAGTCAAGGTGAATGACAGGATAATCACTAACAAGGAAGTTGCTGATGAAGAAAACAGGCTTCTGCAGCAGTTTGCTGGACGTCCATAAGCAGGCTGTGAACAACATGGTTGATCGCGAGCTTCTGCGCCAGGCTATTGAGGATGAGAGCATCAAGGTTGATCAAGCCGAAATTGATGCTCGTGTTGCCGAGATAGCTGAGAAAGTTGGTTCGCGTGAGGCACTTTCCCAGAGGCTCGAAGTGATTGGCATGACGGAGGAAGATTTCATCGAAGAGATGGAGACGAATCTCAAGATGGAAAAGCTGCTGGCTGCTCATTCGGAGGTCAAGTCAGTAACCGAGGAGGAAGCAAGAACGTATTACCAGGAAAACATCGACCGTTTCAAGCAGCCGGAGCGTATCCGTGCAAGTCATATACTTATTCAGGTCAAGCCCGAGGATACCGAGGCGGAGAAGCAAAAGAAGCAAGAGCAAGCCGAACGACTACTCGCCGAGATCAAACAGGGTGCAGATTTTGCTCAGCTTGCCGCTCAGTATTCGGATTGTCCGAGCAAGCAGCGTGGGGGAGATCTCGGTTATTTTGGCAGAGGCCAGATGGTCAAGCCATTTGAAGATGCCGCCTTTGGGCTCAAGCCTGGGGAGGTCAGTGGGGTTGTCGAGACCCAGTTTGGTTATCACATAATAAAGGTGACAGAGCGTCAGGAGGCTCGTACAGTCCCCTTCGAGGAGACCAAGGAAGGGCTCATCAACTATCTTGAAGGCCAGCGCAAGCAGCAGGCAATGCAGTCCTACGTCGAGCAGCTTCGGCAAGGAGCAACGATCGAATATCCTGATTCTGGTTCCACTGACTAGGGGAAGCATTTTGAGCCGCCAAAGTGGCAGACCTGGATTGTCAATCTGCTGACCTTGGTCGTAAAGCAAGACCGAAAGAGCGGGGTTTAGGCTGAAGAGGCCTTGAAGCCCTGCTCTTTTTATTACAGGTGCCGGAACGCAGCCTCAGAGACGTCCAAACATTGTGGAGCCGGGCTGGCTGTGGTATAATGGTATATTGTGGATATAGCGTTCCACAGAGCTGGACGCGATCAAAAGGAAGGGGGATAAGATGAAGTCGATCGCCATCTGGTTTGTTGTGCTCTTGGCTTTGGTTGTAGTAGCGACGGGTGCTCTCGGTGACGATCTCAAGTTGGATGAGAGGCAAGCCAGGCTCGAGCGGGTACGGGAGGAGATCAGGCAGAATGGATACTCATGGACAGCTGATCATACCCCCATTTCAGATCTTTCTCGCGAGGAGTTTCACGAACTTCTGGGGTTGAGACTGCCCGAGGATTATGACGAGATTCTCGAGCAAGTACGATCGAAGCCCCCCGCTTATGCTCCACTTGATTTGCCTTCAAGATTCGACTGGACGGATTCTAGCGGAGTCTCTCCTGTGAGGAGGCAGTGGTGTGGCGATTGCTGGGCACAGTGTTCGGTGGCGGCTATGGAGTCCAAGCTGCGTATCTTTGATGGTGACACAAGAAGATTGTCAGTTCAGCAAGCCATAGACTGCAACTACGGTGGATCGAGCTGTAATGGTGGGTGGATGGAGGACACATATGATCTGTATAGAGTCCTCGGCGCTGTCGGCCAGAGTTGCTACAGATATACTGGTACCGATGGAAATTGCAATGAGGACACGTGTGATATCATTGCCAGGATTGATGGCTGGGAATACATTGATACAACCGTTGTGAGTATCAAAACCCATCTCATGAGTAACGGACCCATAGCGGTCGGCATGACAGTCTATAGTGACTTCGATTACTACAGCGGTGGTTGCTATGAGCATGCGGGCACCGGGACAATCAACCATGGAGTTCTCATAGTTGGTTGGGATGATTCCAAGTGTGGTGGTGCTGGAGCATGGCACATAAAGAACAGCTGGGGAACAGGTTGGGGTGAAAGTGGTTATGCGTGGCTTAAGTATGGAACATGCGGAATAGGCACTGGAGCCGCCATCATCCACTATTCGCCCCGGCAGCCTGCTCAGCTGGTTTTCAGTTCCTGTGAAATAGATGACTCGAGTGGTGACGGCGATGGTAAAGCTGATCCTGGAGAGACCGTCACACTTGCCGTCAATGTTGTGAACAAAGGTTGGGTTACTGCAGCCGGCGTGAGTGCAACACTTGCACCTGTTGACAGTGGAGTTCAGATAGTCACTGCTTCTGTGAGTTTCCCAGACATTGATCCTGATAGTTCTCAGGAATCCAACTCGCCTCACTTCGTGATCTCAATTGAGCCTGATCTTCTTTGTGGAACAAGGCTACACTTTGTGCTGTCACTGGAATGTGATCAGGGTAGTTCCGCTGAGAAATTTGACATCGTTGTCGGTGATGCTATAAGCATCTTCTTCGATGATGCGGATGACGATCTTGGTTGGTCATTCAGTGCCCCTGATGATGAGGCCACCACCGGTCTTTGGAAGCGTAAGAATCCGGTGGGTAGCTTTGGTGACAGCATCCTCGTGCAGACGGAGATAGACCACACTCCAGGCAATCGTGTGAGATGCTTTGTATCAGGTAATGTCTGGCGGAGTTTTGGTCCTGATGTGGCAGACGTTGACGGCGGCAAGACAACCTTGACGACTCCAGTTATTGACCTTTCAGGATATGCATGCGCTAACCTGAGGTATTGGAGATGGTACACCAATGATACGGGTGGGGGAACGGTTGATGATGTTTGGCTGGTCGATGCTTCAGGGGACTCAGGCGCAACCTGGGTGAGATTGCAGAGCGATTCGACAAGCGTAAGAGCGTGGCTGCCGTTCGAATACAATTTGGGTGACCATGTTCCCCTTACAGACAGAGTGCTTGTTAGATTCGTTGCAAGCGACTATGGTGAAGAGTCAATAGTTGAGGCTGCCGTTGATGATATCGAAATTGTTGGTTGCCCGGCATCGGTTGATGTCGAGGGTCCAACAGTACAGGTGGTCTATCCCAACGGTGGTGAGGAGATAACCGAAGGGACGGATGTTGAGATAAGATGGGTGGCGGGTGATGATTATGGTATCAGACAATCAGTGGTGGTCGTCTCCTATGATGGTGGTGTAACCTATTCTGATACCGTTGGCTTTGGCGACACTTTTGATTCCACCCTGGTCTGGAACGTTCCCATGGGGGAGCATCCGGATTGTCGAATTGGGGTGAGAGCCATTGACAGGGGCTACAATGAAGCATTTGATGAGAGCGATTCGAGCTTCTCAGTTATCCGAGACATATCCGGAGTTACGCCCGATCTTGTTGATGAGAAACCCAACGAACCTGTTTTGATTGGCAGTCAAGCCAACCCATTTTCACATTCGACCCACATATTCTTTGGTTTACCAAGGATGATGGCAACTACCATAAGGGTCTATGACACAAGTGGACGTTGTGTTAAGGAGCTTATGAATGCACCACTTTCAGCTGGCTACCATTCAGTTATCTGGGATGGGACTTCATCCAGTGGTAGCCGGGTGTCATCGGGTTTATACTTTGTAAGATTTGAAGCTGGCGAAGTGCAACATACAGCGAAAGTTGTTCTTGCACGTTGAGTGATTTCTTCGATGAGAAGATTGACCGGAGGAGGTTTCCTCAGGTAGAAGCCTCCCCGGTCGAGGATGAGATCCCATCCAACAAGGCAGCTTAGCTGCATGCAGTGAAGCCTGCGAGCAATTGTGTCTGGATGGAAGGAGACAACTCTCAAGAGGGCTATTCGTCCTTGATTGCCTGCTTGATCTTCTCCATAAGATCTGCCGGAATCTCGGTCATACCATGAGCCGTCTGACCGTGTTCAGCAATCTTCTGCATCAGTTCATCCTCGGTATCAGCGTGAGCCTCAAAAGGACAATCCATACCGATATCCTTGCACAGGAATTTCTTTCCCATCGAACCCACCTCCTTTCATCAAATGACTTGCATTACTTTTGACCTGGTGCGGAGGCGATGGTTGCACTATCGTGCTAGACTTGCAAGCTTTCTTATTTGGATTGCTCCTCTATCGATCCCTTTGGCTCCAATCGCATGTTCAGTTGCCAGGTCAGAAACAATAGGTATCTGGTGAGGTCTTCGATGTATTTTGAGGTCGGCTTACCGCCGGAGTGCCCGGCTCTGGTGTCATAGTTAAGTAGAATTGGATTGTCTGAACCCGTTGAAGCTTGAAGCAGAGCAGTCATTTTTCGGGCATGAAGTGGATCGACACGTGTGTCGGCGTCACCGGTCAAAAAGAGGACTGCTGGATAATTAACGCCCTGGTGTACGTTATGATAGGGTGAGTAGGCAAGTAGATACCTGAACTGCTCCGGATCTTCAGCAGAGCCATATTCAGGCACCCAGAATTGAGCGACAAGGAACTTGTGGTAGCGGATCATATCGAGCAGGGGATAGCCACAAATCACCGCCTTGAAGAGATCCGGACGTTGCGTCATGGCAGCACCTACAAGCAAACCTCCGTTGCTAGTGCCGATGATTGCGAGCTTTGAAGCATCGGTGTAACCATTTGCGATAAGCCATTCGGCTGCTGCGATGAAGTCGTCGAAGGTATGCTGTTTTCGATCAAGCATCCCGTCTCGATGCCACTTCTCGCCAAGTTCTCCCCCACCGCGAAGGTTAGGCAGAGCATAGACGCCGCCAAGTTTGAGCCAGACTGCAACCCTTGTGGAGAAGTATGGTTCGAGACTTATCCTGAAACCGCCGTAGCCACTCAAGAGGGTTGGATTGGTTCCATCAAGTTTGATGTCACGCCGATGAGCAATGAACATGGGAATCTCAGTTCCGTCTCGGGAAGTGTACCAGACTTGCCTGACCTGGAACGCATCACTATTTAGCGGTGCGTCAACCTTGGTCCAGACCGTTTTGGTCAGGGATTTAAGATCATAGCGGTAAATGGTCAAAGGCACATTGAACGAGGAATACGAGTAGAAAGCTTCAGTGTCAGTCCATCTGCCCTTCAAACGGCTCAGGTATCCAGGAGCTGGAGTCGCGACAGTTGCCACAAGCTCGCCATCAGGCTTGTAAACCCTGATCGTGGGAATCACATTGTCAAGAGTGCGGGCAAGAAGATAACCACCTGCCAGGGTGAAGTCCTCAATAATCGCCTCACTTTCGGGCACAATCTCTCGCCAGGCAGACTTGGCCGGGTTTTCTAGGTCAACAGCAATAATACGTCCGTTGGGGGAGCTCCAATCTGTCTTCAGGTAAAGGCACGTTCCACCTATCTGACCCTCGAAACTTGCGTCTATATCATTGACGACGGTCTGGGCTCTGCCACCCTGTAGAAGATCAATGAAATAGACCTCGGTCTTGCGTGCGGCTGAACCATGATAGACTGTAAAAAGCAGATACCTTCCATCATCGCTAAGATCAGCACTGACACCAATGCCTGGTCCATAGCCTTCGCCGAAGATAGTGCTGTCACTTTCAAAATCCGTTCCAATCTGATGGTACTTAATCCGTTCACCGTCATCTCCATAGAGGGCATAATAGAAACCACTTGCATCCGAACGAAAAACTATGCTTGAGTAGCGACCCTTTGGGAAGGCGTCGGGAAGA
>JALGWB010000150.1 GCA_025774405.1 bacterium | reverse complement strand
CTTACAACCCGTCCCGTTACGAAATACGCACCGAAGGCAGCCGCTCCCGCAAGAGCAAGCAGGTTACCCTTGACAACCTCGGGTCCCAATCCCAGCCCACCCTTGCCGATGGTGAGGCTTCCGACAAGGCAGAGCCCGATAGCAATCACAGTCCGTCTTCCGATTTTCTCGCTGAGGACAAGCCAGGCAAAGATGGCAGCAAAGATGGGGCTTGTCGTAACAAGCACGACTGAGCTCGCAACGGACGTGAACCTGAGCGATTCGATCCATGAGAGGAAGTGAAGTGACAGAAACAACCCAGCAAGCATGCAAAGCCCAAGATGCTTACCGCTGGGCCCCCCAAATCTTCCACGCTTCAAGTAGAATGGTAACAGGACCAGAGTCGCTATCCCAAGGCGATAGGCAGCAATGATGGGGCTCGGTACTGTGCAAAGCCTTATCAGAATTGCTGCAAAGGACACAACCCCGACCGCAGAAGCCACTACGATGGGGGCATCCTTTTCAGGTCTCAAGTGCTCTCACCTCGGCGTGATAGATACTTCTTGCGCGAGTGAAGAATTCCAGGGCGATAGGGCTTTGATAGTCAGGATATGTCCATTCCAGTGGCTTGAAACCGCCGCCTCTGTAAACAAGCGTAACTTCAGCATAGTAGCCCATGCCGATATAGATGCGGTGGGCATAATTCTTGGTTGTAGCAAGAACCACCTGGGCATTATCGACATAGCCAGGATCGATGTTTATCTTGCGTCGGCAGCCCTCCGAAAGCTGAGCCTCGATCTCGAGCGCCATATGCTTTGCAAGTGGCAGGAAACCCCTTTCTCGCAAACCTTCAAAGGCAAGCCATTTTCTGACCAGCCCCCTCCCCATCTCCTCTTCATAGTAATCGGTCACCTCAAATCGAACCACCTTGCTCTCAACGTCGATCTGGCCAAAGCAGACTGACAGCCTCCTGACAGCCTGTTCAATGGCTTCCTGCTTAGCAATCATGCCGCAGAAGATTTTCACGGGCATTGGCTTTTGTCTTGGCGGCCTAAGACCCATTGCCTTGCAATCTCCTCCTGGCGCCTCCATCCACCCCTGACTATACCGCCCGAAGCGAGCCGGTCAAGCCTGCGCCTATCCTCAGGCGTAAGGAAACTCGGCGACGAAGCTGCCAGTGGGGTGCCTGGAAGGGGCATAAAGAAGTGCATGTTGAAGACAATTCCCTTTCTTCCGAGCTCATCCATGAAGGCGAATGTCTCCTCCCTGGCTTGAGCATCTTCGTCCGGGAAGCCAAACATGAGATCAACTGTGGCTCGGAAACCGTAACCCTGTACGATCTCGCAGGCCGTGCGAATATCTTCAACTGTATGGTTCCGCTGGATATCCTTAAGAATTCTATGGCTCGCCGCCTGTCCCCCAATCACGAGCCGCCTGTTGGCGACATAGCGCCTGAGAACAGCAATCGCTTCAGGTGTGACATAGTCGGGTCTTACCTCGGATGGAAACGAGCCAAGATAGACCTGCCCACCATCTGCGGCCTTGCATGCCCTCGCAAGCAGGTCCTCAATCGCATCACAGTTCGTAACCCTCGTCTCAGTCGAACAATATCCAAGGGCATTGGGAAGAAGCAGGCGAAAATCTCTCATCCCAAACTCTTTGTATTTCGCGATAACCATCTCCACCGACCTGGCGCTTCGAAAACGTTCAATGCGACCGTGGATGCGTGGAGTCTGACAGTAAGCGCAAGCCCACCGACATCCTCGCCCAATCTCGATATAGGTCGGGAACTTCCGCCTGAGAGGAAGCGCAGGAAGGGAATCAATTTCAACACAAGGCGATCTTGAACTACCATCAAGTTTTCCATCACGAAGCCTCAACAGTCCAGGAACCTCACCTACCTTGCCATAGGATTGAAGATTAACGACGAGCCTTCTTAAAACCTCTTCACCCTCACCGACACAACAGTAGTCGAATCCACTCTTCAGCACTTCAAGAGGTCTGCCTGTTGCATGAGAACCGCCACACATGGTCACGAGATTGGGACCGTGCTTGTGCATCTTGAGTCTTCGAAGCAAGCCAACACACGCATCAAAGGTCGCCGTCATGGTTGAGAATCCAACGATATCAATCAAATCGGGTGAGCTGCCCAAATCCAATGCTGCAAATTCTTCAGGTCGGATAAGCCTCAAGAAGGGATCTTCGCAAATTCCCTCGAGCGATGCCACAAGCGTTGCGAACGCTGTACGGTTTGAGCGATCAACAATGAATGTGAAGCGAGTTTTTTTCCTCATTGAAGGTGGGAGCAAGTTGGAGCCCTACCGTGAACTTTCAAGTACCCACTCGAGCCCCAGCTCTTTGAGCTTCTCTTCAGTGGGAACACCGTCCTTGGTCCACCCACGCAACTCGTAATACTCATCAAGCATGGCCTCGATCTTGTCGCGCTCGAAGATGCCACCCTTTGTCGGACCATCTGGAATCTCATCCTCCCAGACTCTCGCCGGAGGCAGATCATATTGACGCCCAAATCCAGGCACCTCCCGCACCCAGAACATTCGTGTAAGATTCCAGATCCGCTCGGAGATATGGTAAAGATCCTCCTCGCTATAGTCGATTCCCGTTATCATCCTGAACGCCTCGGCGTAGTCACTTACAGGCACACCCATTTCAATCCATGGAAGCCTGCAGACCCCAAGTGTATCGAAGAGAGGACGGGTATGCTGTAGCTCAATCACCTTAGCAGCCTTGTTCTCAGGCGTATCCCGTCCCGTTACCAGATCATGGGTGACAGCCCATGACGGACGATGGTGAGCCCCAATGTCGGAGGTCATGTACGAAAGCAACATCGCCGGAGCTCTTCGTGACTCATATCCGCTTTGCTCAAGCCCCTTAACCTGCATGGCAAACTTGATTGCATCCTTATCAATTGTCTCAGCTGCTTTCCTTGTGCCTTCTGCGAGGAGATCCCCGACATCCTCACGCAGGGCAATCTTCTTTATCAAGGCGAAAACACTTGCAGGATCTCCAAACTTGAGCTTCACCCCACCGGTGTCCTTCTCAGTAATGATTCCACGTTCGAAACACTCAATGGCAAAAGCGATGATGCTTCCACCCGAGATCGTATCAATCCCGTATTCATCACAGAGATAGTTGGCATAAGCCACATCTCGAATATCCCCGAGGGCACAGTTGCCTCCAATCATGGCAGTCGTCTCATATTCAGGTCCTTCAACATATGCATCGTAGTCACCCTTTTTGGTGTGGGAATACTTTCCGCAACACATTGCGCATGCAAAGCAGCCCTTGTTTATGACAACCACCTCTTTACGCATAGTGATACCACTTAAGTTTGTGAACAGCTCGAAGTAGCCTGACCGGAAATTGCGTGTAGGGAAAGCACCGATACGATTGGCCCACACTGTGACTGACCCTGTACCGTAATTCTGCCAGAGCTCAAATGCTGGATTGGTGAAGCACTTCTCATACATCCTGCGGGCAACCCTGATGAGACCTTCGACATCATGAATGGGGATCGACTTTGAGCCCCGCACGCAGATTGCCTTAACATTCTTTGAACCAAGAATTGCTCCAAGCCCGGTTCTACCAGCCTGCCTTCCGAAGTCGTGACTTATGCAGGCTATCTTGACAAGATTCTCACCAGCAGGCCCTATGGTCGCAATCTGGAAGTCCTCACCGAGGCTGTCCTTGAGAAGCTTCTCAGTTGTTAGCGAACCCTTACCCCAAAGTGCGCTTGCATCCTCAAGTCTCACATCATCATCCTCAACCACGATGTAGCAGGGCTTGGGACTTTTGCCCTCGATCACAATCATGTCATAACCAGCCATCTTCAGTTCAGCTGGCAGGTGTCCACCACAATTGGCTTCACCATAGCCACCCGTAAGTGGTGACTTTCCACCTGACTGAAACTTGCCTGAAGATGGCAAAAATATCCCGCTGAGGGGCCCTGTCGCTATTATGAACTTCGCCGGTGGACTCAGAGGATCAGTCCCTGGAGCAAGCTCAGTGTAAAGCGTATGGATGATAAAACCACGTGCACCAAGATATTCCCTTATGAGATTTTCAGGAGTTGGTTCGCTTGTGATTTTATTCTCACTCAGATTGACTCTTAGGATCTTGCCACCATAGCCTGGTATCACTTTTGCTGCCTCCCTCAAGACTTCCAGTACAGGGCCTTGGTCGGACAGATTTCAACACACTCACCGCAGACATCACAGATAAAAGGTACCTTGAAATCACTATGGGTGAATATTGCATCAAATGGGCAGGCATCCACACAAGCAAGGCAGTAAGTGCACTTTTCAGAATTGATCCTGATTATCCCATCGACCTTGCTTATCGCACCCTCAGGACAGGCATCAATGCACTTCTCACATTGAGTGCAAAGGCTTATTCGGTATCTTCCTGGCTCCGGAAACTCTCCTCTTATACCAATTGCAGCTTTCTTAGGATTGTTCTCCTTGAAATGATGAAGCGCACAGACAAGCTGGCATGTGCGGCACCCGCTGCACCTTGACTCTTCTCTTCCAATTTTCACTTATTGCCTCCCGCCAACTGCTCCGGGCATTTTAGCACAACCACCTCAGTCCGTCAACAAACTGATTGTTTTGCGAAGATCGATCAGTTACCTCCATGACCTCTGCGATCCTCAAAGGCGGCCCCTTCTTCTATGAACACGAATCTGCCACCGCCACCTGCTCTCTTTGCTCCGCCAGGCAAGCTGTGCCGACCACAATGGAGATCACTGGCACAACCACAAACCTCATCATCTCATTCGCTCCCTAATCCCTCATCTAACCCCTGAATGTATGACGAACAGAATAGCATCCGATGGACCTCCCCTCCCCAGACTCGCAGGCATCGAGGTTTGCCTCACCGATATTCTACCTCCACCATACCGCTGCTGAGAGGAAACCCCAAGGTCAAGATCTTCCTGCTGGTGTAACAGTGTGATTGCGGGGGATTGTCTTACCCCCCCTCATCGGCTTATATAACCATCCGTCACCACCAGTGGGGCGCCCTATGGGAAAGCATAACAATCCGGAGCGCAAACCATTGCACACCCCTATTTGCAGCTTAACCGAGCATATGTCTGTCGCAACGACCAAGGCCACGCGCGTTGGAAGGCCTGCGACGAGCACAAGCGCGGTAAGATAGCGCTGGTCTTCACTCCTGAGTCGAAGCTGACGGCACCTGTCCCTATTTCTGAGAAATGATACCCTGACGAGCTCGCACAGCCGTCTTTCCTCAAAAATAGAGCTGCCTGAAATTGGTTTAGCTTGAGGTATGCTTTGGAGCATCATCTTCCTACTCCTGTTCCTGTGTGCTTGAGTCTGTATGCACGGTCAAGTTGCTTCTGCAGGGTCTCAATCTGGGATAGGAGTTTGAGTAAGTCAATAGAGTCTCTTGTGGCCTCAAGAGCTTTCTTTGTTGCTTTGGCTATCATACTGGATGTTAGCATCCTATTCAATGGTGTATCCACAGTGTAGGTCT
>JALGWB010000005.1 GCA_025774405.1 bacterium | reverse complement strand
GCATGGTAAGTCAGGTATCTTGCTGCTTCAATCTCAGTGGCCATGTTGGCAAGCATCCACTGAATTGCCTGAAATTCGCATATCGGTCTGCCGAATTGCTTTCTCACCTTGGAATATTCAACAGAAGCGTCGAGACATGCCTGCCCGATGCCAACAGCCTGAGCAGCTATTCCGATTCGACCTCCGTCCAGTGTTGCTAAGGCTATTCTGAAACCCTTACCTTCCTCGCCGAGCAGATTCTCTTTCGGGACTATGCAGTCTTCAAAGATCAGCTCTGAGGTGTCTGAAGCACGCATCCCCATCTTGTCTTCCTTCTTACCAACCTTGAAACCAGGCATACCTTTCTCAATGATGAATGCGCTTATCCCCTTTGCCTTCGCCTCAGGATTGGTTGATGCAAAGAGGATAACGATGTCTGCCTTACCTCCGTTGGTGACGAATACCTTTGTTCCATTGATGATATAATGGTCACCGTCAAGTACGGCCGTTGTTTGAACATTACCTGCGTCCGAACCCGCCTCAGGCTCTGTCAGCGAGAATGCTCCCAGTTTCTTGCCCTGAGCAAGATCTGAAAGATACTTTCGTTTTTGTTCTTCTGTTCCATAGTCAAGAATTGGCTGGCAGACGAGTGAATTGTTAACTGACATGGTTACACCCGTTGAGGCATCAGCTCTTGAAATCTCCTCAACAGCGATCGCATAGCTGATACAGTCCATGCCGGAGCCACCATATTCTTCAGGTATCATCATCCCCATGAAGCCCAGCTCACCCAGCTGTGATATGATGTCAGAGGGAAAGATTGCTTCGGGATCCAGCTTGCCAGCTATGGGTTTGATCTCCTTTTCAGCAAACTCACGGGCTGCCTTTCTTATCATCTGTTGCTGACTGTCGAGATCGAAATCCATCATCATCCCCCTTTCGTCGGAAACCAGATATTGCAAGGCTTCAGGGGATCGTATCATGCTGTTACACGTTCGTCAAGGAGAATGGGTTGGAGCTTAAGGGCCTTGGCTACCTTTAGGAGCGGAATCGCTTTGACTGGAGGATTCATGCTCTGGGCCGATGGTTTCAGCGAAGACAGCACAGAGAGTAGCATCGAGCTCAGTGCCAGCTCTTTTGGCTATTACCTCAAGAGCCTCGGCCTTGGAAAAAGGCTTCATGCGATATGATCGAGCTGAGGTGAGGGCTTCATAGATATCAACGATACGGACAATCCTGCTTATAGCGTCCGGTTTTATTGTTCCCATTGTCTGGGGATAGCCAGAGGAATCCATATTCAGGTGATGGCAGAACGCTACAATTATCGATTGCAGTGTTGCACTATCGAGCCTTTTGAGTTGAGTCAGGTGCTTGACACCGGCGATCGTATGCTGCTGAAGCGATTTCCATTCTTCCTCCGTGAGATTGCCCATCTTGTTGAGAATGGACTGAGGTATATCGGTTTTGCCTATGTCGTGGAAGAGGGCAGCGGCACCTATTTCGGCGAGGATCTTGCGGGGGAGACCCAGGCGGTTGGCCAGGGCGATTGAATAAATGCAGACATTAAAGCTGTGGTAATAGGTGTATTCATCGTAGTTACGTATGGCGGTCAAGGCTAGCATCGAGCGTTCATCCGAGATAATCGTGTCAACAATCGTCTCTATGACGCGTTTGATCTTACGTGGATTCACCTTGCCCTGTGCTATGCCATCCTTAACCGCTTCCCTGATCAGGCGCAGGGCCGAGATGAATGATCTCTTTGCCTGTTCCTTGGGAGGGTGGTCCAGCTGCTCATACAGATTCATGTCCCTGGGCACTGTTTTGCTAACAGCTATACCGGCAATTCCCTCAAGTGCCATAAGCCTCAACAACTCATCAAAGGGATCCTTGTGCCCGAGATCTAGTTGTGTAAATACAAACGCAAAGCAGAGGAGATCTTCAGGCTCAACTGCATCGTCGAGGATCATTGAACCGATGTTCCTGAGAGTCATTTGTTCGACAAGGTATTGCATCAGGTCAAACTCAGAGGTACCCACTCCAATTCGTGTGCCGTTGAAATAGATAAAATCGTTAACAACATCAAAGCGGGCCACTTTGACTTCATCCAGAAGATCACAAAGTGCAGAATAGAGAGCCTCTGCGGCTTCACGTACAGCCTGATTATGGCGCTCATGTGTCTGCGCAAGCTTGACAAGAACCCGAAAACGCCCCAGGAACTGAGCTGCCTGTCGCAAGAGATTGAGATCAGCTGTGCTCAATGCGTGCTCTTCAGCGTTGCTCTGTTTTTGATCGACGGTCGTACTTTCAAAATCCATGGCTTCCCTCATGGCATGATCGTTGCAAGAGCCTCAAGCGCCGCATATCTTATCGGTCCATCATAACTGTTACTGATGGCGGTCAGAATGCTTGGTGTCTCGTCACCTGGAATCATGGCTATTCCATAGACCGCCATTGCTCTGGTCTTCTCATCGAAGTTTTGCGATGAACCTTCAACGATGTCAACAAGGAGATCAAGACTTTCAGAGCCCAGGCTACCATATGTGCGCATGAACTCACGTTTCTCATCGGGCGAAAGATTCATAAACCCCTTACCACGGATTATCGGCTCGATTATGTGCCTGGCCTCTGGATCAGCAATTTGCCTCATCGAGGTGAGGCTTGCCATTCTCACCATCTTGTTGGGATCATTGACAAGCTCCCCAAGCATGCGGGTACCCGCAGGTGAACCAATTCTTCCAAGTGAACGGGCAACTTCCCGGCGCACTCTCGCCTCAGGATGCGCAACCACCTGATAAAGCAGCGGGATGGCTTCGGGATTGCCGGCCATTCCGAGAATCATCACGATGTTTCTGACGAAGTACCACCTTCCGTCACTGAGGAAGGGTCGGAGCTCTTCGGGTTTGTTCTTGATTATCACGGAAATCGCTCGGCAGAGCAGATACCTCGCCTTTCTCACCTCACATTCAGCGAGGATCTCACATAGAGGACCGACTGAGTTTGGAGCCATAAGCGTGAGATAGGCATAGACCTCTTCTGCCTGCTGTTCAGGAATTGTATTGAGGTATTCGCCTATCATTTGCATTGTTTTGCTGTTGCCGAGTTTCTCAATCGTCTCGTCGATACTGGCTCTGCGCTGATCTGAGAGATCCGGCAGGTCTCTTATCGAGCGCAAATCAGAGACGATATTGCAGGCAGCAAGGAATTCCTTTTCATGAACCAGCCAGTCACACATTTTGCCGACAAAGCCGACGACGCGATTGAAGGTCATATCGTCGGAATCGAGCCTGAGAATCTGGATGCAGATCCGGCTGCATCTGCGCAGCTTTGTCACGTAGTCTTCGTTTACGATTTCCCTGGCTATCCTTCTGATGTCAGCTTCTTTGACCGCACGTTTAAATGCGAAACGGCGAGGCTGAGACTTGTCACTTAAACCCAGATCCCTCAGGAGAAGCTCTGGATTCACCACAGGCTGAGCGCCTGTTAGTTGCTGATCTGATGATGCCCGACCCAGGAGTTGCTCGAGATCTTGACTTTCATCATCTTCGAGAAAGATATCCACAGCACGGTAGGTTATGTAGGAGAGATCCTTTTCCCAGAGGATGGTGACAAGATCTGCCTGGTAGGGGTCGGCATCTCTCGCCTCGTTAAGGGCAATCATGAACTTCATCAGCTCTCGCTTTGGCAGTCCTTCTCTGAAACTCAGCAACCTGATCCCATCCTTATAGAGGTTGAAAGCCAGGCTTTCGTTTTTCTCTTCGGATGAGTAAACAACCACGGATTCATAGAGTATCTCATTTGGCCTGACAAGTAAGCTTAGCAAGCCATGAACGTCTAGAAAGGAAGTCAGGGCTCCGTAAAGCGACTTGAATGAGTCTTGAAGCACAGGGTTGTTAAGATCGTAGGTTCTCAGGTTCTTATAGACCATAGCCATCTTTTTGACAATGGCTGTGACATTGGCTTCCTTCTTAGAGGTTGCCATACGACTGGGAGAATTCTGCATCGTCTGAGACTCCGTCACACCGTAACCACGTCTATCCATCTTATCGGCGTCAGGGTTGTGGATTATGAATGCTAAGTTTATCCGTTAGTGAGGAATTGCAAAAAGCACAATGATCATGCAAACGCCTACAAGATAGACGTAGGGGATGGTACGAATCGGCAGAGCATCCGCACTTGCATCGCGCCGCATGGCAGAGCCCTTGTAAAGAATGGTGCTGATGACAAAGTAGAGGATTATGGCAAGTGACTTATTGTCGGTAAAGTCGCTGCCGAGGGGAAAGCCGGTCCACGCTTTGCCATAGGTCTGGTAAGCAACTATCATTCCAAGCGGGAAGCTCGATATGAAGAAGATAACCGTAGCCAGCAAGGCAAGCCTCGGAATGTGAAGGGCTATCTGCCTATTTCCCAGAGCCTTGACTGCGAGGAAACCGACCAGCAGGAACAGCGCTAGGCAGACGAAGATCAGAACAACGTGGGCCAGAAGTAGCGTGCGACTTGGTATGCCCTTATAGGTGAGTTCGAGATTGCCTTCCTCCTTCTGAGGGATTCTTGCGACCAGGTCTCCATCGCCCCTGACTTCGATGTAGTATTCGACAACGGTGCCACGTGGCTGTGAAGGGACAGTCGTGAAGAAGCGGCCACCATCAATGGGTTGCATTTTCGTGACATCGAATGTCGATTGCTCGGCTTTGAAGAAAAGGAAGGCTTCAATCCTGTTCACATTGGCTGAACTCTCGACTTCAACCTCTATCGGGGCATCAGTTCCGACCTTGGCCTCCTCAAGCGGGGCATGGCGAATCCTGAGCCATCTTGAACTGGTCTCGGTGATGATCTGCTGGTGCTGGCAACTCAACGATATCAGGCAAATCAGGGATCCAATCAGAGCAATTCTATGTGTCATGAGATTCGCTCGCTTAATTCAATCAAGAAACCGCAGGTTGATTTTGGATCTATGAAAGCAACCTTCCTGCCATGGGCTCCCATTCGTGGCTTCTTGTCTATCAGTCTGACCCCCCTTTGCTCGAGTGCCTCAAGCCAGGCTTCAATGTTCTCAACATCGAGACATATGTGATGGATACCATTGCCACGCTTGTTGAGAAAGCCCGCAATCGGACTGGATTCA
Source organism: bacterium (assembly GCA_025774405.1). Classification (GTDB taxonomy): domain Bacteria; phylum Arandabacterota; class Arandabacteria; order Arandabacterales; family Arandabacteraceae; genus JALGWB01. The sequence goes on along the minus strand of JALGWB010000005.1, from coordinate 22,845 downwards.
GAAGTGGGTGTTACCAGTTCGATCTTGGTTGCCCCACATGGCAGGAAGGCAATCTCGACATTGCTTGCCTCAATTGTTTGCCGATCGGAGACTTCAAGCCCAAAGATCCTTTCAAGTGTCTTGATACACTCATCGACATTGGTGACTGCAATTCCAATGTGTTCAACACCATTGATTCTCATCAAATATCACCCTTTTCAAAAGTGCCATAGACTTCCTTGAGCACACTGCATATCTCGCCCAGTGTGACCCGGTTCGTAACAGCCTCAATTATCGGTTCGATCAGGTTCTCACCGTTAGTGGCAACTTCCCTTACTCGTTGAAGGTGCTTTCTAACGAGGCTATTCGAGCGGCTGGCCTTGACCCTGGCCAGGCGCTCCTTCTGTTCCTCTTCGACAGCTGGGTTGACTCTGAACAGGGTTGGTTCCTCATGCTCTTCGGTGAATCTATTCACACCTACGACTACGGACTCCCCACTTTCAACGTTTTTCTGATGAAGATATGCACTTCGCTCTATCTCCTGCTTGATGTACCCGTTTTCGATTGCTTTTATGACACCTCCCATCCTGTCTATCCTGTCGATATAGTCTCTTGCTCTACGCTCAATCTCGTCAGTCAGATATTCAATAAGGTATGATCCGCCAAGGGGATCGACTGAATCAGGTACACCAGTCTCGTAGGCGATTATCTGCTGTGTTCTCAGTGCAAGTCTTGCGGCTCCCTCGGTCGGGAGGGACAGGGCCTCGTCAAAGCTGTTAGTATGGAGCGATTGTGTTCCTCCAAGCACAGCAGCAAGCGCCTGCAGGGTCACCCTTACTATGTTGTTCATTGGTTGTTGAGCTGTCAATGTCGATCCAGCCGTTTGAGTGTGGAAGCGCATCATGATGGAGCGCCTGTCCTTTGCTCCAAATCTTCGATTAACGATGTCTGACCAGAGTCGGCGAGCAGCTCTGAACTTGGCTATCTCTTCAAAAAAGTTACTGTGTGCATTGAAGAAGAAAGAGATACGAGGCGCAAACTCATCAACATTGAGACCGGCTCCTATGGCATGCTCAATATAGGTTATACCATTCGCAAGGGTGAAAGCGACTTCCTGAACGGCTGTTGCTCCAGCTTCACGGATGTGGTAGCCGCTGACTGAGATGGTATTCCATCTTGGCATCTGTTGACTGCAGAATGAGAAAATATCAGTAGTAATCTTGAGTGAGACCTGGGGTGGAAAGATGTACGTTCCCCTTGCAACATATTCCTTGAGGACATCATTCTGGACAGTGCCTGCAAGCCTCTTTCTTGGTATGCCTCTGGATTCAGCAACGCCAATGAACATCGCAAGGATGATGCAGGCTGTGGAGTTAATCGTCATTGACGTGCTCACCCTGTCAAGTGGTATGCCATCGAAAAGTCGCTCCATGTCATCAATGGTGTCAATGGCGACTCCGGCTCTTCCAACCTCGCCGAGACAAATGGGATTGTCTGAATCGTAACCCATCTGAGTAGGTAGGTCGAAGGCAACCGAAAGTCCCGTTTGTCCACGGTCAAGTAGGTACTTGAAGCGCCTGTTAGTTTCCTCACATGTTCCATAGCCAGCATATTGTCTGAATGTCCAAAGCCTGCCGCGGTACATGTTGGGATAGACTCCCCTTGTAAAGGGATGCTCGCCGGGAAAGCCAAGCTTTGCGATGTAGTCAGTCTCACTGAGAATGCTGGGGAATTGTACGGTCGAAATCTTGATTCCTGAAGGTGTCTCTCTGTCCGGTCTCTGCTCGGGATGACGACTGATATGAGGCTTGAGGGTCTCGTTCTGCCAGCGTTCGATGTGTTTTGCAAGCTCACCAGCTTGCCTGTTGTCCTTCATGGTCTAGTCCGGTCGTTACTCTCTGTCGATCACCACAAGGGTTTGCTTCGAATCAACCACATCTCCAGGCTTTACAAGGACTCGCCCTACACGCCCACCCCCAACAGTGGATATCTCATTCTGCATCTTCATAGCTTCCACTATCACAACAGGTGCACCTGGTTGAACAAGATCACCTTCAGTCACAGCAACTGATACGACCACTCCGGGCATTGGTGCCTTTATGTCTTCATGGACTGCTTGAACTTCTTTCGTGACTGATACCTTGCGCTTGTGTTCAAGCTGGCTCTTCAATTCAATCTCGAATTCCTCACCGCCTGTAGAAACGTGCATAATCTTGCCGGAATTCGTTATGGCAACCTCATAGCACTTCCTGTCAACTATGAGCGACATCGCCGTCGGCCTGTCAAGGAGCCTTGCATCGACAACGTAGGTTTTACCGTCGATGCACACCCTGTAGTTTGCACCGGACCTATCAATCTCAACTCTATGTTCGCCGTCTTTTAGCTTTGCATAATAAATCATGCTCACTGTCCCTAGCCGATCCAGCCAGTCGTGCTCTCTCTCCTTGAAGTATCGCGCCAGCGCGATCGGGACTTTCTGGCCTGCAACCTTGGAACTTCACTTTCGACTGCGCTGATCGCTGCAGCTATTATTGCAACCTCAGCCGGGATCTTCCTTCGTTCTCGTCTAGCATCGCCAACATAGTGGCTATCGATGTAAGAAGTGTCAAAATCACCTGCGATGAAATGAGGATCCCGCATCACCCACATGTGGAATGGGATTGTGGTTTCAATGCCCTCAATAATGTACTCACTCAGGGCTCTGCTCATACGGGCGATTGCAGCTTTGCGATCGATACCCCATGTTATTACCTTGGCGATAAGAGGATCGTAGTAAACAGGTACTTCGTAACCGCTATAGACGTAGTTTTCCACTCTGACCCACGGTCCTTCTGGGTTGTTCAGGCGCCTTATCTTTCCAAGTGACGGCAGGAAATCATTCATGGGATCCTCCGCATATATGCGGCACTCTATTGCCGAGCCTCGCCAGGTGATATCTTCCTGGGAGTACTGAAGGTCATGATCTGCTGCAATGGTTATCTGGTTCTTCACTATGTCGATACCTGTCACAAACTCGGTGACAGGATGCTCGACTTGCAGCCTGGTATTCATCTCGAGGAAGTAGAAATTACCATTCTGATCCATTATGAATTCAACCGTACCGGCATTCCTATACCTGGCAGCTCTGGCGGCTCGAACTGCTGCTTCGCCAATCCGCTTCCTGGTTGAAGCATCAATTGCCGGCGAAGGTGATTCCTCAATGAGCTTCTGATAGCGCCTCTGTATTGAGCATTCGCGTTCGCCGAGATGAATCACGTTACCATGGTTATCAGCAAGAATCTGGACCTCAATATGGCGCGGGCGTTCGATCAGTTTCTCTATGAAGAGCTCCGGATTCCCAAAGTAGGATTCAGCCTCACTCCTTGCCGTGCGGAAAGCCTGGTGGAGCTCCTCGGGGCTTCTAACTATTCTCATGCCCTTGCCACCCCCACCGGCAGAAGCCTTGAGCATGATTGGATAACCAATTGAGGCGGCGATCTTCTCAGCTTCGTCCAGGTCAGTCATACCTTTGTCGCTGCCAGGTATGACAAGCACTCCTGATGCCTTCATTATTCTCTTGGCTTCGGTCTTGAAGCCCATGACCCTTATTGATTCCGGTGATGGCCCTATGAAGACAAAACCGGCATCTTCGCATGCTTGGGCGAATTCATGACTTTCTGCGAGGAAGCCGTAGCCTGGGTGTATCGCTTCGCAACCGGATTGCCTCGCAATTGCTATTATCCGTTCGATGTTGAGATAGCTTTCTGTGGGAGCTGCTCCGCCAATCAGATATGCCTCATCGGCATACTTCAGGTGAGCAGATAGACGGTCGGCTTCGCTATAGACAGCTACGGAGCGAATGTTCATCTCACTGAGAGCTCTAAAGATGCGAATAGCTATTTCGCCACGGTTGGCGACCAGGATTTTCTTGAAAAGTTTCGCCTTAGCCATCTTGCTTCCCACTACAACGGTATATTGCCATGCTTCTTTGGTGGCAACCCCTGACGCTTGTCGAGAAGCATCTCAAGAGCTGCGATGATACACGGTCTTGTCTCCTCCGGTGCCACTATATCATCGAGATAGCCCAGGGAGGCTGCAATGTAGGGATTTGCGAATTTCTCTTCGAAATCTTCAACGAAAGTTTTTCGAGCCTTATCCGGATCGGGGGCTGACTCGATTTCCTTACGATGGATTATGTTAACTGCACCATCAACCCCCATCACAGCGAGTTCAGCGGTGGGCCAGGCTATGTTGTAATCACCTCTGATGTGCCTTGAGGACATGACATCGTAGGCACCTCCATAAGCCTTCCTCGTTATTACAGTGATCTTTGGAACGGTTGCTTCGCAGAAAGCGTAAAGCAGCTTAGCCCCATGCTTAATAATCCCTCCCCACTCCTGTTCAGTACCTGGTAGAAACCCGGGAACATCCTCAAACGTCAGCAAGGGGATGTTGAAGGCATCGCAGAAACGCACAAATCTGGCACCCTTTATCGAAGAATCTATATCAAGGGTTCCCGCCAGCACCTTGGGCTGATTCGCAACGATTCCAATGGGGATACCATTGAGCCGAGCAAACCCAACGATGATATTTCTTGCATAGTGCTCATGCACCTCGAAAAAGTCACCATCATCGACGATGAGCCTTATCACCTCATGCATATCATAGGGCTTGTTTGGTGAGTCGGGTATTATTGAGTTGAGACGCGATTCAGTGCGCTTGGGATCGTCGCTTGATTCAATTCTTGGTGGATCGTCGAGGTTGTTTTGCGGCAGGTAGCTCAAGAGCTTCCTGATGCCGGCAAAGCAGTCATATTCATCTTCGCTCACAAAGTGTGCGACACCGCTCTTGGAGGCATGGGCGAGAGCTCCGCCAAGCTCCTCGAAGGTAACTTTCTCACCAGTCACTGCCTTGATAACGTTGGGGCCTGTTATGAACATGTGACTTGTCTTCTTTACCATGAAGATGAAATCGGTTATCGCCGGTGAATAGACAGCACCCCCTGCACATGGGCCGAGGATTGCGGAAATCTGAGGCACGACTCCCGATGCCAGAGTATTTCTCAGGAAAACATCAGCATAGCCGCCAAGGCTTGCAACTCCCTCCTGGATTCTAGCGCCACCAGAGTCGTTCAGGCCGATTATAGGTGCACCGTTTTCCATCGCCAGATCCATTATCCTGCAGATCTTCTTGGCATTCATCTCACCCATTGTGCCGCCAAATACTGTGAAGTCTTGAGCGAAGACGAAGACTCGCCTGCCATTGATCGTTCCATGCCCGGCCACAACACCATCGCCGATTATTCTACGCTTATCCATTCCGAAGTCGCGGCAGCGGTGAGTCACGAATACACCGAGCTCCTGGAAGCTACCTCTATCCAGCAGGAGATCCAGTCTCTCACGAGCCGTCAGCTTGCCAGCCTTGTGAAGCTTCTCGATCCTTTCCTGACCACCACCGAGTTTGGACTGCTCACGTTTTTGCCTGAGTTCCTCGATTCTTTCCTGAGTGGTCTTACGCAAAGCGGTCACCACCTTCCACGTGTGGACTCTCTGTGGGTTGTAGTTCTCGAGTCCTTCCAGGCCCAACAACCCCTTGAAAATCCTACCCTTGACCATGATTCAAGTCAACAGCATTCGGCAAGCACTCGCTTACTCAATTGACATTGTTGCCGCGCTATGTTAATGGTTCTTGGCAACCGTCTGGCGAAACCGCTGAAGAGGGATCTATGTCAGTTTTTGAGCTTATGGACAAACATGGGCATGAGCAGGTTGTCTTCTGCTACGATAGGACGACCGAGATGAGGGCCATTATTGCTATTCATGATACCACACTTGGACCTGCACTTGGCGGGACACGCATGTGGGACTATGCAAGTGAGGAAGCAGCTCTTAAGGATGCGCTGCGTCTATCTCGAAGTATGACCTACCAGGCTGCTGTCGCAGACTGCGATACCGGTGGAGGCAAGGCGGTTCTGTGGGGTGATCCCTTGACGGAGAAGAGCGAGGCTTACTTCAGAGCCTTCGGGAGGTTTATCGATGGACTTGGTGGAAGATTCATAACCTACGCTGACCTCGGGACCGATGAACGGGACCTCAGATACATTCGAAGGGAAACTACCCAGGTAGCTCCATTTGTGCGTGGCACCGGTGCCGAAGGTGACGGAGCGAAGGTCACAGCCTATGGTGTGCTGTGCGGTATGAAAGCCTGTTGCAAGGCTGTGTTCGGAGTCTCGAGTCTGAGCGGCCGGACGGTCGTCATTCAGGGAGTGGGTGAGGTGGGGAGTCAGCTTGCTGACTATCTTGATAAGGAGAAAGCCAGGCTCATCATATCTGACATTGTTTATGATGCAATGAAGAGAGTCCAGGACAGGATACCCGCAGCTGAGATAGTCCGTCCGGAAAGCATTTTCGATTGTGAATGCGATATCTTTTCCCCCTGTGCTTTGGGTGGTGTCATAACAATCAGCAACATGGACAGACTCAAGTGCAAGATCATTGCTGGGGCAGCCTACGACGTGCTCGAAAGCGATGTCGTGGGTGATCTCCTCCATAAGAAGGGAATCCTGTATGCCCCTGATTTTGTAATCAGTGCTGGTGAGCTTTTCCAGAGTGCTGATAGGCTTGAGCCGGTTTCACTTGAAGAGAGTCTGAGGCGAGCTGAAGAAATATATGATGTCATGGTTCGGGTGCTCGATCGGTCAACGAGGGACAATGTGGCCCCCTTCAGAGCCGCCCGGAAGATGGCGATTGAGCGCATTGAGCAGGTGGGCAAGGTGAGAACAATCCTGACCCGTCCTCCTGAGATTGGGCTTTAGAGGAGCGTGGCATGAAACGCGGTTCGAAGGCAACCAGTCGTAAGGGAGAGACTTTCAGGATTCTGGCAATAAACCCCGGATCAACCTCAACCAAGATCGCAGTCTATGATGATGAAAGGCCAGTTCTTGAGGAGGTCATACATCATTCTGAGCTGGACCTTTCAGAATTTGAAAAGATCTGGGATCAATACGAATTCAGGAAACGCACTATTTTGGAGACACTTCGATCTCGCAACGTCGATATAAAGACACTTTCGGCAGTCGTTGGGCGGGGTGGTTTGCTGCGTCCCGTTGTCAGCGGCACCTATCTGGTGAATGAGTTGATGATAAGGGATGGCAAGGAAGGCTACCTTGGTGAGCATGCAGCCAATCTTGGTCCAGTACTTGCTTTCGGGATCGGCTGGGATCTCGGTATTCCTGCCTACATGGTGGATCCTCCGAGTGTTGATGAATTCGAGCCCCTGGCCAGACTTTCCGGTCACAGGGATATCCCTCGACGGAGCCTTGCCCATGCCCTCAACATCAAGGCAACAGCAAGGCTTGCAGCCAGTGATCTTGGCAAGAGGCTTGAAGACATCAATCTGATTGTTGCCCACCTTGGGGGTGGCATTTCGGTCTGTCCATTGCGGAACGGAAGGATTATCGACGCCAATGATGCCAACAGTGGTGGTCCATTTTCACCTGAGCGTGCAGGCACGCTACCGACAATGGGTTTGATTGACTATATCTTCGATCATGGTCTGACTCGTGAGGAGGCCAAGCGCGCACTTGTTGGCAAGGGTGGGCTCGTGTCATACCTTGGCACGAATTCTGCCAAGGAAGTGGAAGAAAGGGTGATGAAGGGGGATGACAGGGCGAGGCTCGTCTATGAAACCATGGCATATCAGATAGCCAAGGAAATCGGAGCTATGGCGACTGTGCTTTTGGGGAAGGTTGATGCCATCGTCCTGACTGGCGGGCTGGCAGCGAGTGAAATGCTGACCGGATGGATTACTGAACGAGTCGAGTTCATTGCGCCTGTCAAACGCTATCCCGGACAGGATGAGATGAAGGCCCTTGTCCTCGGATGCCTGCGGGTATTGCGTGGTCAGGAGGAGGCCAAAACCTATCCGCAAACAGTTGAGCCCGTTAAACTTTAGGAGGGAGGTCATAAGATGCCTTATGAGAACATCCTGGTCGAGAAGAAGATGCCGATAGGCTACATAACCATCAACCGACCAAAGGTGCTTAATGCGCTCAATGTCAAGACCGTGCTCGAGCTTGTGGCTGCATTTGAAGAGATGGCAAATGACGATGATGTGAGGGTGGTGATTCTGACTGGCAGTGGTGAAAAGTCTTTCGTCGCTGGTGCAGACATCAAGGAGTTTCAGAACCTCAGTCCTGATGGTGCCAGACAGTATGCCATGCGTGGCCAAAAACTCCTCAATCTGATAGAGCGGCTCGGGAAACCGGTTATTGCTGCCATCAACGGCTATGCCCTGGGTGGTGGTTGTGAGATCGCCATGGCCTGCACGATCAGGATAGCATCTGAAAATGCACGCATCGGGCAACCAGAGGTTGGACTTGGTCTAATCCCGGGTTACGGTGGCACTCAGCGCCTTCCGAGGCTCGTCGGTAAAGGCAGAGCATATGAGATGATACTGACGGGGCAGCACATTGATGCTGCCAGGGCTGAACAAATTGGATTGGTGAATAAGGTTGTTCCCCAGGCAAGCCTTAAGGAGGAATGCGAAAAGATTGCCAAGGCTATTGCCAAGCAAGCCCCGCTGGCTATAAGATATTGTTTGGAAGCCGTTGACCGTGGTCTCAACGGTAGTCTTGATGACGGGCTGGCACTTGAAGCGGACCTTTTTGGTCTGGTCTTTGGGTCCGAGGATGTGAAAGAGGGGGTCTCAGCATTCCTTGAGAAACGCAAGCCCGGGTTCAAAGGTAAGTAGTCGTAAGGAAGAAGCTCTTGAGTGAGGTTAGGCATTGTCCCCGTCGTCTAGCCCGGTCTAGGACATCGCCCTTTCACGGCGGCAACACGGGTTCGAATCCCGTCGGGGACACCAAAGGGGGGCAGGATTGACACTGCCCCCTTTAACTGTTACAGGATAGCATCCTCGGATGCCAGAAGGGGTTGGTGAGCGAGATGGCGAAGAAGCTGGCTTTGATGATCCTTGTGATGGGCCTCGGTTCCAGTCTGGTGGCAGTCGATGCCGAGGTAATGCGTAAAGGTCCATATCTCATCTATGAGGGTGTGAATACACAGATGAAGATTATCTGGCAGCTCAATCTGGCTGAGACTTGCCTTGTTGAGTGGGGGACAGACACAACGTATTCCTCAGGCAGTGCGTTGAGTGCCGAGATAACATCGGATCACATCCACAGATACACGATTGGTGGTCTAGATCCGGGTGAGATCTATTACTACAACGTTGAAGCAGCCGGGACTGACTATCCCGGTAGATTCAGGGCCGCACCGCCTGATGAGGCAACAGATGTGAATTTCTTCGTCTACGGAGATACGAGGACATATCCTGCAGACCACAACCTTGTGGCTCGGGCCATAAATTCCGAGTACACGGCTGATCAGCGGCTCCAGACGGTTGTGATGGCGGTTGGCGATCTGGTAACCGATGGAGACATCGAAGTGGACTGGGATGATGAGTTCTTTGATGCGACATATGGCGATATCTCAGGCCTGCTCAGAAACATGCCCTATCAGGCTGCCATGGGAAACCATGAAGGTTCAGGTGTATTGTTTGTCAAGTATTTTCCCTATCCTTTTGTCAATGGCCGCTACTGGTCTTTCGACTACGGACCAGCCCATTTTGCGGTAGTTGATCAATACACGCCCTATGGACCTGGTTCAACTCAGCTGCAGTGGCTTGAGGATGACCTCGCTATGACACCCAAGCCGTGGAAGTTCATTATTCTCCATGAACCAGGCTGGTCAGCAGGTGGACATCCAAACAACTCAAGCGTCCAGAACTATATCCAGCCGTTATGCGAAACATACGGTGTGCCAATTGTCTTCGCCGGTCACAATCATTACTATGCGCGTGCAGTTGTGAATGGTATCCACCACGTCACCACCGGTGGAGGCGGCGCTCCACTATATACGCCCAACCCTTCCTATCCCAATGTGGTCTATGCAATCAAGGCTTACAATTACTGCAAGCTTGCAATCGCTGGAGGAGTTTGTCACTTTACAGCCACCACCCGAACCGGCACGGTGATCGATACATTCACAGTGACGCTCGAAGGGGCTGGCTATCGTCCCGAGTCATCAACCCGCTGGTTCACGCTCGGGTCTCCAGAACCGAATCCCTTCAGTGAGACAGCACTGATACCGTTTTCACTTCCCAAAGCCTGCAATGTCAACCTAGACATTTACGATGTCAGAGGTCGAAAGGTTCGGACACTCATAAGTGGGGCTTGTGAAGCAGGCATGCATAGCATAATCTGGGATGGCAAGGGTGATGATGGCTCTCCGGTTGGGGGTGGCATCTACTTCTGCAGGCTTGTGATGGGACAGAGGCAGACAATGCGCAAGATCATCAGATTGAAATAGGTTTTGACAACTGGGACAGCCAGGGAGGTGTGATCTTCTCAGTCCCAGGATGGGTTGAAATTAGTCCGCAACAGGGCTATATTAAGGTGAGGGCTTTGATTACCAATCGGAGGCTCAAATGAAACTACCCACGAGGGTGAGATATGCAGTTCGAGCCATTGTGGAACTCGCTGAGCGCGGTGATCAGCGTCCGATTTCGATAAGGGCAATTGCCAATGCCCAGGATATCTCGCCAAAATATGCCAAGCAGCTCATGAACCGCCTTCAGCGTGCTGGGATCGTCAAAGGTCATGCTGGCATTCACGGAGGCTACACGCTCAGCCGTCCGCCTGATGAGATCAATTTACTCGAAATCTATGACGCTCTTGATGTGTCAGTTAAGCTTGTGCCATGTATCCGTTCGGCTTCTTATTGTGAACGGAGTGGTGCCTGTGCGGCTCAGCTGATCTGGCAGCGGCTTAGTGAGGAGCTTGCCCAAATCCTCAGAGAGACCTCTGTCGGCGAGATGGTGAGTTATCAGCGATCCCTGAGGGGAAGGAGGTAGGGGCATGATATACCTTGACCACAGTGCCACGACGCCCCTCGATAGTAGAGTTCTTGATGCCATGAGACCCTATCTTGAATCCGACTTCTGCAATCCTTCGTCGGTGTACAGGGCAGGGCAGGAGGCAAGAAGAGCTGTTGAGGATGCTCGGGAGAAGGTGGCTCACCTTATCGGTGCCAGACCGAAGGAGATCATCTTTACCAGTGGAGGCACTGAGGCCAACAATACGGCCATAAAGGGTATAGCGGGTTTGCATCGGAAAGGGCATATTATCACCTCTGCCATAGAGCATCCAGCTGTGCTCAAGGTTGTCAAATGGCTTGAAAAACACGGCTTCGATGCTACCTACATTGGTGTAGGGCAAGATGGAGTCGTTGATCCGGACAGTGTGAGGCAAGCGATCCGCAAGGACACCACCTTGATAACCATAATGCATGCCAACAATGAGGTTGGTACGATTCAGCCAATCGAGGAAATTGCCAGTATTGCACATGAACACAATATCATTTTTCATACAGATGCGGTTCAGACAGCTGGCAAGCTTGAGATAGACGTCGATAAGATGGGTATCGATCTGCTTTCACTGTCAGGTCATAAGTTCTATGCACCAAAGGGAGTCGGATGTCTTTACATACGCAAGGGGCTGAAGATTGAAACCTTCATGCATGGTGGACATCAGGAGTGGGGGAAGCGGGCTGGAACGGAGAATGTAGCCGGAATTGTTGGGTTGGGCAGGGCGGCTGAGATAGCCCTTGCGGAGATGCAGGAAGAGCATGAAAGGATCCGTAAGCTCCGTGACAGGCTTGAGGCTGGCATCGCTGAGCGCATAAGTGATGTTATTTTCAATGGGAGCCGCGACAGGCGCCTCTATTCGATTTGCAACGTATGTGTCAAGTATGTCGAAGGCGAGGCAATGCTCCTCAATCTCGACTTCCACGGTATAGCAGCCTCTTCAGGTTCAGCATGTACCTCAGGTTCACTTGAACCCTCGCACGTGCTCCTGGCAATGGGCATAAGTCCAGAGATAGCACACGGTAGCCTTCGATTCAGTCTTGGGCGCAGTAACACCGAAGAGGACATCGAGAAGGTGATTGAAGTGTTACCGCCGGTGGTTGCCAAGCTACGGGAGATGTCTGCCTTCCCCAGGAAGTCAGCTCCGTGAACCCAATGGATAGGAAAGAGCTCCAGGCTAAGATCCTCGACCTAAAACGTGCCAGGAATGCTCTAATCCTTGTTCATAACTACCAGGTTATGCCAGTTCAGGAAGTGGGTGATTTCATAGGTGATTCACTTGAACTGGCGCGCAAGGCAACTGAGATCAGCAAGCCATTGATCGTTTTCTGTGGTGTACGCTTCATGGCCGAAACCGCAAAAATTCTCAATCCTGAGGCAAAAGTGCTGATACCCCGTCCTGATGCAGGTTGTCCGATGGCTGATATGATAACCAGGGATGATGTAATCGAGCTCAAAGCTAGATATCCTGATGCTGTTGTCTGTTCCTATGTCAACACCAATGCTGATGTGAAGGCTGAGACTGATGTTTGCTGTACATCTGCAAATGCTGTTGAGATCGTCAGGAACCTCGATGCCAAACGTGTAATCTTCACACCGGATCGCAATCTTGCATCATTCGTGAGCAAGCAGGTGAACACCGAGATAATACCCTATGATGGCTATTGTTATGTTCATACGAGGTTCAGACCCGAAGACATAGAACTTTCAAGGGAAGCGCATCCCGATGCCATTGTGCTCGTTCATCCTGAATGCGATCCCGAAGTTGCTGACCAGGCTGATGAGATTCTTTCAACAAGTGGCATGCTCAGGTATGCCAGGTCTTCGCCTGCCGGGGAATTCATAATCGCTACCGAAGAGGGCTTGATTGAGAGGATGCGCAAGGAAATGCCGGAGAAACGCTTCTTCTCAGCTGGCATTGCTCATTTCTGCTTCAATATGAAAAAGATCAGATTGGAAGATGTTTATAGATCACTCGTTGAAGAGATATATGAGATCAAGATCGATCCTGAGATAATGGATAATGCCCGAAATTCGCTTCAACGTATGATCTCGCTCACCGCATAGGGGCGCGACCTTGAGCCGTTACCTTCGGCAGGAAATCATATCCTGGTTTGGGAAAGCCGGACAAAGCGCTTTGAGCAGGAGCTCAGTCCTGATAATCGGTTGCGGGGGAGTTGGTTGCAGCTGCTCCGCATTTCTTGCAAGAGCTGGTGTCGGCAGGATGAGATTGGTTGATGCCGATGTTGTTTCCTTGACTGACCTTCATCGGCAGATCCACTACTATGAGGAAGACACAGGGGGTTTGCATCTTAAGGTGGTCATCGCTGCACGCAGATTGAGAGCCTGCAATGCTGAGGTTGAAATTGAACCGATAGCTGCTGAGTTCAATCCGGCATCAGCAACTGAACTCATAGATGGAGTGGATTTGGTCCTGGACTGTTCGGATAATTTCGCAACGAGGATGCTCATCAATGAGGTGGCGGTGAAGTACAACCTCCCCTGGATCCATGGAGCTTGTTTTTCGACAAGTGGCATGGTTATTCCCTTTCCTGATAGGGATAAAGCTTGCTACAGGTGCGTTGTTGGTGATGCATTTGCACGCTTTGCAGCACAGCATGAGCCATTGCCAATACTCGGTCCGGTTGCCGGTGTCGTCGGTTGCCTCGAAGCTATGGAGGCGATAAAACTGCTTGTCGATCCTGACCCTGTCGATCAGCGTATGATCCACTTCGATGGGGCAAGAAACATCTGGGAAACGGTTGAGGTGAGCAAGCATGCCGGGTGTCTAACCTGTGGTAAGGGCATTTTCGAATTCCTCTGCGGATCCGCCACCTGGCACAGTTCTCCAAGACGGCCTGATGGCGTGATTGACCTGGATCTTCCCGAAAGTGTTGACTTCGAGGCTGTGTGGGAAAGATTGGCCGACGAGGCCGATGAGACTGCGAAGGGAGCCCTCGTCATTGAGAGTGAGGGTACACGTTTTGCGATTTTTCGAGATGGTAGGGTACTGGTCACCGGTGCGAGTGATACCACTCAGGCTGAGGAACACCTCAAGAGGCTTCTAAGCACCTAGATCGATAAGCATTCAAGTTCACGCTTGTCTTTGCCGATCTTATGGGCTAGAAGGAGGTAAGCGTATTGAATTCGATCAATAAGGTGGTCGTCAGATATAAGGATGGCAGGCTTGTCAAGGGAACGACCATGGATTTCGTGCCCGGAAAGGCGACATTCCATCTTGAAATTCTCGGATCCGGCGAGATCACTGAGATTCAGATGGAGACCCTGAAGGCGATTTTCTTTGTCAAGAGTTTTGACGGCAAGCCCGACTATGCCGAGACCAGGGAATTTCCACCCAAGCCCCCTGCCGCCAAAGGTCGCAAGATTGCTGTTGTCTTCTCCGATGGAGAGATCCTCACTGGTTATACCCTTGCCTATGACCCTCGCCGCTCCGGCTTCTTCGTTATGCCAACGGATGAGATGTCCAATAACGACCGGGTCTATGTGGTGCGCTCAGCTATTGCTGAAGTCGGAATCGGTGCCAGCGCTGACAGGATCCTGAAAAACCACCTCTCATGAGGAGCTGGTCCTCGACCTACCGAACCCAATCTCATAGTTATGTCGATTCAAGAGTATCAGTCCTACTGCTGTGACAGGCACTACAAGTGCAACCTGAAGTATTGTAGCCACTGCAATTGCGGCATTTCTGTCAATGCCATAAGCTGAAAGTGCCACCATGAAGGCAATCTGGAATACACCGATGTTCCCGGGTGTAAGTGGAAAGGCAGCCACAGCATTAACGGCAGAGACAGCGACAACAACCGCTGGCAAAGTCAGGTCAAGATCAACTGATCTGGCAACCAGGAGAGCAACTCCCACCTGGGCTATCCAGGCGGCAAGTGAGAGCAGGCCACCGACAAGCGCTTGCCTGCCCGAAAGGCAAGCATAGCCTGTAAGCAGCGGCTCCAGGCGTTTGGCAATTCGCTGCTGGAAGCCATCTCCATGTGCAATTTCCTGTTTTTGCCTCATCGCCCTTCCAAACCTGGCAACGATCGGGAAGGAAGCAACGAGGGCTACGGATGAAAGAGCAATCCCATAGGTACGGACTGATATCGCAGCGGGCAGCTCGATCAATTGAGCTGCTATTATGACAAGAGCTCCAAATGAAATGGCGTCGAAGCTCCTATCGGCCAGAACTGTAGAGATCGCATGCGTGGTGTCGAGACCATTTCTTGTGATGGCGTAGGCTCGCACTGCCTCACCGGTTCGAAATGGTAGAACCGAATTGACTGCAATTCCGACAAGATATGGTCGCATAACTGTCCACAATGGAAGACGCTTGAAGCTGGAAAGCAGCAATCGCCATCGCTCCGATCTCAGCACGAGGGTTATGAAATTCACAAGGCATGCCAGTCCAACATAGCCAAGGTTGGCTGATCTCAGATGGCTCAGGACCTCCCTGGGTGGAACAGTCCTCAAGAGACCGACTACGATGGCGATTGAAAGTCCGACTCCAACAAGGATTCTTGCTTTCATACCGTCTCCAATATATTGAGCGCATGGGTGGAAAGTCAATTCAGATGTCGTCAGAGCCTTTCAAAGGGGATTTGCAAGCCTTGTCGAGATGCCGAAGGTTACTGCAAGGTAGTGCATTTTGAAGTGGCTTTGCTTGTAGTCTTCAAGTCGGTAAGATGCTCCGAGCCTTAAGCTGAGATTCTCTGATCGTGAGAACAGGAAATCAAGATTTGCCGAATAGGAGGTTAGAGCCTCACCCCAGAAGAACCGGTCATACTCCGGTTCTGTGAACTCGGCTTTCATGTACGCAATCCTGGACTCCAAAGCGATCGCCTTTGAAATGTTCCGCCCAAAGCCGATCCGAGCTGAGATCGAACCTCTGTCCTTAGTTTCGGTATATCGTCTCAACATCCAGCCGAGGTCAGCTGAAAATCTGCTTCGCCCTTTTGCTGCTCTCAAGTCAAAGCCAGTCGAGCAGCCATAGAAATTGGTGCTGTAGATATCTCCCAGATTCTCGCGGCGGTAGCTTCTCCGATCCAGGCCCACCCATATCTGTAGTGATAGCTTCTCGGCTAAACGAATTACAACGGATGGCTTGAGCCTCAAATCTAGATAGGTCTTCTCGGCTATTGAGTCAGGTGATGAATAAAAAGCTGTCCGCAAGCTGCCATCCACAAGATATGATACTCTGTTAGTCCTGTGCTTAAAGGTTACTTCCATACGGGGTTCATTGAACTTGAGACTTGAATGCGGAAATTTTCTGAGATAGCTGCGGTTGACAAGTCTGAGCCACGTTGTGATGGAGGTGGTCAGGCTCCTGTTATAGGTCAAGCCTACCTCGTTAGTGGCCTCGGCTGCCTCGCCTGGACGCCATGAAAAGTAATCCCACAGCTTTATGCCCCAGGCACCTGGCAGATATTTACGGATCCAAAGCGAGCCTCGCATGATAGGAACAAGGCCGGTTCTATCGTAATCCTTATAGGATTCCAATCCGCTTCTGAGGCTGATTCTATGTTCAACCGGATCATCCCCCTGAGATGTAGGAACGCCTGATTCAGGAAGCTTGCTGGAACGATCGGTTAGGATTTTGATGGTGAAGGTACTTCTCCTGTCAAGCGATGGTAGGGTGATAATCCCAGGTTCGTCAATTATAGTTCCGTCGGGAACAACGATTGAATCACACGGGGAATTGGGTTCTACCGCTACGGGTTCAGTATCGATGACTGGTCTAAACCGATAGGCAATTGAATCTGTGGTGAATTCAATCTGTGGATTCAAGGAATATCTTGTCCGCCAGAACCTTCCGAATTCCTCAAGTGTTCCGACCCAGAAATCATCGGGCAACCATCTAAGAAGCAGGTCAACCGTTTCGAGCTTGTCGGACTTACGTGTTGGGTGAACGAGCAGGGTCACTGGAGCGCCGTTGGCAGCATTCTTGATTATGATCTGCTTGAAGTTTGGCAGCAATTGGGTCATATCCTCTAGCCAGTCATAATCGCTTATCGTCACTGGAATCTCTATGATCCTCGACGGGGCGTGGAAAGATCTCATCTTGAATTGCCGGAAGGGGAAGTTGCAGCCGCAATGATAAACTCCCATTGATGAATCATAGCGATAGTTGGCCTCTTCGAGCACATTGACCAGGTACTTGTTGAAGAGCAGGTGACCGGTCCTGAAGGATCTCGGCGGAGGCATGCCATTGGCGCAGATAACGGACTTGCTGACCCAGAGCTCACCCCGCACGGTTGCATTCACAGTCTCGGTCATGTCAACGATCCGTGGTCTGTAGAAGTCAGGATCCTTCACTATCTGCCCGAGAGGTAGCCTGGCAAAGTGGGGTGTATGGGATACGCTGTGGCTGCCTATTTCGAACCCTTGCCGGGCCAGTTTCCTCATCTTCCTGAGATTCTCAAGTGTCATGAAATCTGTATCGTAATAGTCCTTGAGATACTTGGTTTGAAGGAAGATTGTACCGCGCACCCCATATCGGCTTTCAGTTTTGGCAAAATCCTCGATATTGTTGAAAGAGCTAATTGCATCTATATCATGCGTGATTATCAGAGCGCCACGCTTGCCGGGTGGCATGGTCGCAATTGTCAACCCATGAGGTATGTAGTGCTGGTAAATGGCTTTGATCAAAAGCAAAGTCATGTCTGTTGATGGTTCAAAGGAATTCGAACCAACCTTATGCACACCAAAATCCCTGTCGAGGTAGCTTCGAATGACGAGATCGATAAGACTCGCTCCGATGGCAATGGCTTTTCCCCTGCCAAGTGCTCTTTCGGTTATGGCAGCTGTACCGTCTTCAAAGCGAGCCACAATCTGAGCAGCCTCGGATAAATACCCTACTGTCCAAAAGAGCTCATCATTGCTATAGCTCCCAAGGCGAATCACGTTTTCTTCAGGTGAATCAACATAACGCTTGAGAGGACTGTCTATGGATTCCCAGACTATCTCATGTCTGCCTTTGGAGGCAATCGCACTGCGATAGCCAAAAATCGCAGACAATCTCTCATCCCTGGGCTTCTGTGCAACCAGAATGCCACCTGCCTTGACATAGGAGGAGAGTGAGGATGAGAAGGCCTCTGTCACTCGCTCGACCTGACCGAAGGAAACCAGCATCATAGCAGCTTGTTGGGATAGCTTGAGCGATCGAGTAACATAATGGGGTATTCCCATCTGATAGAGAGCCTCTTCAGCGGCAAGGCTTTCAGCATCGGAACCCATCAGCAATACTGCCACACACGGCAGGCGAGAAGGTGGGCTGGCCGCTATGGCGCTTGCTGCTATCCCCATGCAGATCATGATTGCAAGCAAAGATCTTACCATCTTGGTGCCTCGTTCCAGACCTTCCTGGGATAGAACGGTTCCTGATACTTTAGTCTTAGAAATTCTTGAATATAGGCCACTGTCTGAGCAACGCGAAGTATCATACGATAGCCAACGAGGATTGGCGCCAAAGGTAGAAGGCGGATTTCCTCGTCCCGTCTTTCAGATAGACCAATCGCAATAACCAGTGACACGATGTTGCTTGCCGTGTAGAGCAGTAGATTCAATATCACCACTATTCCAACAAGGTCGGTTTTGTAGAAAAGAATCCAGACTGCATAAGCTATGAAGGCGACCAGAACCCAATGAAGCTTCGGTTCCAGCGACGCCGTTGAACGAAGAGTCCACGCATTGTCTCAGGCACATTGGTAAGTGCAACAGCCTCACGGGCGAATGCAACCTTCTTGCGATTCTTCCTGGTCTTAAGCGTCACATTGTAATCATCTCCTATACCTGGATCCCAGGCGCCCGTATCCTCAAGCACACTTCTTCTGATGCATCCAAAGGCCCCTGAGACAATTGTAAGTAGGTTTGCCCATGCAAGAAAGCGTCTGCCGATGGAGATACACAACAGATATTCGCAGGCTTGAAGCCGAGTAAGGAGATTGGTATCCCAGTTTCTCACCTTTATGTTGCCGCTTACGGCTCCGACCTGTTCATCTTCAAAATAGGCGGCAATCCTGAGCAGCGCGTCTCTGTCGAGGGTACTATCGGCATCGAGTGAGACTATGAGATCGCCTTTCGATGATTTAAGACCGAGATTGAGGCATGATGCCTTACCACCCCTGACCTCCTTCCTGAGCACCTTGACACCGTGGACTTCGAACTCGCTGGCTATGGCGGCGGTATCGTCCTCAGAGCCGTCATCGATCACGATTATTTCCTTGTGAGGATAATCGACCTCGATAAGTGACCTCAGGGTGTTAGCTATTGTCTGGCTTTCATTGTAAGCTGGTATCAGGATTGAGATCATCGGTAAGGTTGTCGGGATATTCGGCTTTCTTTCGGAGAAGCTCTTGAGAAGAACGATCAAGTCAGTCAGGTTGTATCTTGGCACGTCGAGCAGAAGGGCAAACCAGATCAGTTTCGCAATTTCAGACCAGCCGAGACCGGCAAGCATCTGCCATGATGCCTTCCAGTAATCAACAAGGCTAGATAGGTCCATAGAGCCAGCTCACCCGGTTCGCTTTCAATCTACTCGTCATCGGGACCGATGATGAGATTGCCCTTCAGTTTGCACCGCTCCAGGCGTTCGGTCAACCTGGCCATTATTGAGTCAGAATCCTCGCCGTCATCAGGACACCCACCTATTGCTATTGAGACAGTTGGTGGCTCTTCGAGCCCAGGTGTGGTCAGCTGTCGAATTCGCTCGGTATACCTCCTGGCAAAAACGTTTGCCCCTTTGTGGCCTGTCTGCGGCAGAAGCACGATGAAGGTGTGATCATCATAGAGTCCTGGCAGATCCACTCCGCGTGTTTCTCCACGAAGTACTGAGGCAAGGAGTTTGATCGCATTTGATGCAACGACATGCCCTTTCTCGTCCAGCCACTTCGAGAACCCATCAACTGTAATCAAGGCGATGGAGAAGCCAACCTGGTAGCGAAGATATCTGTTGACGAGCTCACCCAGTCTCCTTTCAACATAGCTCCTTGTATAGAGGTTGTATTCTGTTTCTATGATGCCTTTCTGAACTGGAATGCCTTCGAAGGACTGGCGGTTGACGACATCCTTACCGACCGGTGTAAGTTGATAGGCGAATATCGGATATATCATTGTCCCGTCCTTGGGGATATCTCTCCCGCACGTAAGGCTGAGGAATTGCTCAAGTGGGTGGTTGAAGATCTTCTTGCAGACATTGCAATAGTAGGACTGAGCTGCCCTTTCGTAATCCACGCCGATGTGCCGCATATACTTGTGGCATTTTGGACAGATGAGCTCAGTTCCGTCTGCGGCCTCTTCCCGAAGCCCAACCCAACCACATCTGAAGTGGTGAAGTATTTCTTTCTTCGCAATAAGGGTAGAGCGACAGCTGGGACATAGCCTTCTAAGCCTCAGGTCACTATCGAGGCAGAATGGGCAAAGGTCTATCTGCTGAAAAAGCTGTCTTGAAAGGCATCCCAGATCAGCAAGTGACTCGAGGATCTCTATCTCATCTCCGGGATTGCAACCGAGAAGTTCACTCAGACTCGGGAAGTGGTAGCCAAGCCGAGCGGTTTTGGAGATTTCGGGTTCGAGCCTTCTTTGAGGAGCCAGACCTGCAATGGCTGTGAGGATTTTCAGTCGATTTTCCTCGGTATCGATGGCGACATGCTTGTCACCGCTGGGTTGATTCGAGGACATGGCAATCCTCCTCTATTTTGACAGTATTTGCCTTTACATGCAGATTATCGGCAATGTATAAATTGACCTTAGGGTATTGTTCGCACGGAATTATAGCACAATCTCATTTTTGATAATCGCACTCTTTCCAGGCGGGAGGGAAAGGATATGCGCAGGCTTGCAATAGTTACCGCCGGTGGTGATTGCCCTGGGATAAATGCTGTCATTCGTGCAGTAGCCAAAACTGCTATGAATGACTATGGAATGGAGATTATTGGCATCCTCGACGGGTTCCTTGGTCTCATAGAGAAGCGCTGGCGCAAGCTCTCCTATGGTGACGTTTCCGGGATAATAACACTTGGGGGAACGATCTTAGGCACGTCAAACAAGGCGAATCCATTCAGATTTGCAGTCGGCAAGAGGGGGGAAGAGGCAGAATTCGCTGATGTCTCTGATGAAGCAGTTGCCAATTTCGAAAGCACAGGTGCCTCGACGCTGATTGCTATCGGTGGTGATGGTACGCTCCACATCGCTCACAAACTCAGTGAGAAGGGACTGCCGGTCATAGGTATTCCGAAGACGATAGACAATGATGTGGACTGTACGGATTTCACTTTCGGGTTCGATTCTGCTGTAGCGACAGCAACCGAGGCAATAGACAAGATTCACACAACCGCACAATCCCATCATAGAGTGATGATGATTGAACTGATGGGAAGATATGTAGGCTGGCTTGCGCTTTTTGCAGGTGTTGCTGGAGGGGGCGATGTGATTCTCATTCCTGAAATACCGTTTGATATGGAAGTTGTAGCCAGGCGGGTTGTTGAACGCAGTCGCCGTGGCAAGCGCTTCAGCATAGTGGTTGTAGCAGAGGGTGCAAAGTCAGTTGCAGGTGATATCGTTGTGCAGAGGATTATTAAGGACAGTACCGATCCTGTAAGGCTTGGAGGAATTGCCGAGCTTATCGCGCGAGAGATTGAGAAGCGCACCGACCTTGAAACCCGTGTGACCGTTCTTGGTCATCTGCAGCGTGGCGGTACACCCACGGGCTTTGATAGGGTTCTGGCAACCAGATATGGTAGTCGCGCAGCAGAGCTGGCTGCTGAGGGCAAGCAAGGGGTCATGGTCGCTCTTCAAGGACAGGATATCGTGACTGTGCCAATTGCTGATGCAATTGCAAGATTGAAGAGCGTACCGCCAGATCATGATTTGATAAAGAGTGCCCTATCGGTCGGGACGAGTTTCGGTCTGCCTTGATCCGTTTGAGGGCAATTCTTTAGCATCGAGCAGCACATAGTTCCGGTATTCGCCGATACTGTCGAAAAGCGCTGCTATTCTTCTCTTGATTGAACGCCTGAACTGCTTGCGCATTTCATGATTTTTGAATACATCCCAATCTGCCTTCTCAATGCGATCCCTCATAACGGCTGGATGGGAATTTTCAAAAGGAACCACACCACGTATCTTGACATCAAATCCTTCACTGTACTTATGCTCGATCCATTTATCATCATGCCAGTATCTGTCAAGATTGCGCTGCTTCGCTGCCATGATCGCAGGGTTACGTGCCCAACCGTAGTGATAGACCTCTGCACCAGAATGGACCACACGCAGTTTCCGTCCCTTGAGGCGAAATCCCTGAGCATCTTTCCAGGATGTGACACCCACATGGTTTCTTATCACTCTTATCTCACGGCGGTACCATCCTCTTTCATCCTTTATCAGGAAATAGCTCCCGAAGAAGTGCTTGAAATCGAACAGCAAGCCTTCGACTTGATCTATCGGAAGGAGCAGCTCCATCTTCTGTCTGACAGTCTCGAGGTATTTCTCATGCACGACTTCATCCGCTTGAATGTAGAAAATCCAATCACCCCGGCACTCTCTCAAGGCGATGTCCGTCTGTTGACTCAGGATCCTGCCGCCCTGCCTCAGGCTTTCATCCCATCTTGATGCTATTATCCTGATCTTTGGATCGCCTATCGATTCGATCAAAGCCAGGGTATCATCCTCAGAGTCACCAACGTTGACAATGAACTCATCGCAGATTGGTAGTATCGAACGGATTGATTCAGTGACTGGATAGTCAAAACGAATTGCGTTTCTGACGAAGGTTGCTCCACTTATTTTCATGTTCCTGCCTTGCCACCAGAGAAGTTGTCAATTCATACTTTTCACTTGCATGGAATTCTAAATAGGCGTAATCTCATGTGCAAACATTTTCAAGAGGAGGGAGGATTTATGCGGAAAGTTGCTCTGGCCGGCTTGCTGTTGATGGTAGTTGTCACTTGTTCTGCTGCA
>JALGWB010000149.1 GCA_025774405.1 bacterium | reverse complement strand
AGTATCTTCATGATGCCCCAGCTTGGGGTACTTGCGCAGGTTCATCCGAAAGCTGCACTCGAGGTATTCCACAAGGATTGCCTGATAAGATTGGGAACCTGCATAGCTCCGGTCGGAGTAGCAAAACCTGGTGATCCATGTATGGAGGTAACGTTTGAAATGCCCGATGGTAGGCAGGAAACCAGAAGCGTCGGGTTTGGCGAGATGGCACTCGTCCCGCTAGATGTCAATGAGAAGGCGAAAGTCACGATTCATCCGACCAGAAAGTTCGATGTCGGAGCTGGAAAGGGTAAGACAGTTCATACTGAGGTGACCGGTGGGGTTGCGGGCATCATCATCGATGGGCGGGGGCGACCCTTGAACCTGCCAGACGATAAGGCTGAACGAGTTCGGAAGCTTAAGGAGTGGAATGAGGCACTCAATGTCTATCCAGAATGAGTTATGGAGGTGTGACAATTGGCACATGCTTACACGCCAGGACTTAGGGTTGCTAAACAGACTGAGGTGAGAAAGGAGCGGAGGCTCCCCCTGAAGGGCGAAGTGCTCGCAAAGGTCGGTGACTGGGTAAAAGCTGAAACCGTGGTTGCCAGGACTGAGCTGCCCGGCAATGTACAAACCGTTAATGTCGCCAACAAGCTCAGTATTCTGCCAGAGGACATTGAGCGTCACATGCTTGCAAAGGTTGGCGACTGGGTGGATGAAGGCGAATGCATTGCAGAAAGTCGTAGCTTCTTTGGTCTGTTCAAATCTCGGTGTGCTATGCCTGTATCAGGGACGATTGAGTCAGTATCCAATATCACAGGTCAGGTGATTGTCAGGGAGAGGGCAATCCCAGTCGAGGTCAATGCATATGTCGATGGGGAAGTGGTTGAGATTTACGAGAATGAAGGAGTGATGGTGAGGACAGTTGCCACCTTCGTACAGGGGATTTTTGGAATAGGCGGTGAATCGATCGGCATACTTGAAGTGGTGGCCAGGAGACCTGAGGATGCACTGCAGCCTGAGATGATAACCCCTGACCACGAGGGTAAGATAATCCTGGGTGGTTCCCTGGTAACCATTGAGGCTTTGCGCAGAGCGCAGGAAGTTGGTGCGAAGGGGATAATTGCAGGTGGTATTGGAGATGCTGACTTGCGCACTATCCTTGGGTATGACCTCGGTGTCGCCATAACTGGTTCTGAGGACATAGGGTTGACTGTCGTAGTAACCGAAGGTTTTGGGAAGATGACTATGGCGCATCGTACCTTTGATTTGCTGACTTCAAGACAGGGTATGAAGACATCGATAAGTGGCGCTACTCAAATAAGGGCCGGTGTGATCCGTCCCGAAGTTGTAGTTCCCCTTGATTCGGCCGGTCGCTCTGATCGGGACAGCGAGATTGAGGATACCCCCTCAACTGGTCTGACTGTTGGTAGGCATGTAAGGGTGATCAGGGAGCCTTTCTTTGGCAAGATTGGGAAAGTTACTGCGCTTCCTCCTGAGCTTCAGAAACTCGAAACTGAGGCAATGGTCAGAGTGCTTGAGGTCGAGTTTGATGATGGCACAAGGGCGACCATTCCACGCGCAAATGTCGAGCTGATCGAGGAATAGGCAGCAAGCATGGACCTGCCTGCCAACAGAATGTTCCGTGTCAAGTTGGCCTCTTTGGTTCTGATGGTCTTTGCTTCCTGGGGGCTGACTTCCGCTGCCGACATCAGGGTGGCTGACTTGCCTGATGACAATGGCACAGCATTGAAACTTACCTGGGACCTTAGCAATATCGATTCCACCCTCACCCTTTTCCGAAGCAGTCTGCCGGAAACCAACTGGACGCCTGTTGGAGAGTTTGATGAGCCCAGAGGAAGCTATGTTGATAGAGGTCTGAGCAGGGATTCGCTCTATATCTATGCATTCCGCTTGCACAGCGGATTGGTTTTGAGTGAAGCCGCTCAGCCCAGGGCTTCTGTGTTGAACAGGGCGAGAGTCAATCAGCTGCTGATACTTGCGATTTTCTTCGCACTTGTTCTTCTCTATATAAAGCTGGCTTCGAGGGGGAAGCATTTCTTCGTAAGAAGGATAGCAGGGCTGAGGGCGATTGAGGAGGCAATCGGCAGGGCAACCGAGATGGGCAGGCCTGTTCTCTATGTTCCTGGAATCGATGACCTCAATAACATCCAAACCATTGCCAGCATGGTAATACTCAATGACGTTGCTCGTCTGGCTGCCACTTATGAAACCCCGGTGATTGTCCCTGTTTGCAAGCCGTTTGTTGTCCCTGTTGCTGAAGAGGCCGTAAGACAGGGTTATCTCAATGCAGGCAGGCCGGAGCTCTACAACCCTGACAATGTCCGTTATCTTTCGGATGAGCAGTTTGCGTTCACTGCGGGAGTCAATGGAATCATGTTGAGGGAACGGACTGCTGCCAACATCTATATGGGGTCTTTCTTTGCTGAATCCCTTATCCTTGCTGAGACAGGCTTCTCAGCAGGTGCTATTCAGGTTGCAGGCACTGCTAATATTCATCAGCTGCCTTTCTTTGTCGCTGCATGTGACTATACGCTTATTGGGGAGGAGCTCTATGCAGCCAGTGCTTATCTGTCCCGTGAGCCGAAGCTTCTGGGAACACTGAAAGCGAGTGATGTGGCAAAGGTGATAATCATCATCATCCTGGTTGCAGGCTTCATTGCCGAGACGCTCGGGTGGCATACTTTTGCAGACTGGTTTGCTGCGAGATAGCCATGAAGAATGAAGTGCCAGTGGTTGTAGCATTTTTCACAGGGATGTTGATGGTGGTCTCGCTGTTTATCCCTCATCCAGTAGTTTCAACTCCTGCATCCGTAGTGCGACAGTGGGCGATCATCATAACTGCTTTTGCTTATGTCCTCGGAGTAGCCAACATTGCCAGGATCAGTCTCCATAATGTGAAGCGCCGTCAGAGGGACTGGCAGTACAAGGCTGCACTGGTGTTTGCCCTTGCGACAATGGCTACAATAGGCATAGCGCTGGGCATTGAAAGCGGTGGTGTATTTGATTGGATCTACCTTAATATGTACGTCCCGATGCAGGCCACGATGTTTTCCTTGCTGGCTTTCTATATAGCATCTGCAGCCTATAGGGCGTTCCGGGCGAGATCACCTGAGGCGACTTTCCTGCTGGTCACAGCAGCGATAGTGATGCTTGGGCGAGTCCCAATTGGGGAAAAGATATGGAGTGGTTTTCCCGGTTTGACCGAATGGATAATGGAGGTTCCCAACATGGCAGCCAAGCGGGGTATAATGATTGGCGCTGCACTTGGAGCTATCTCAACCGGTCTGAAGATGATTCTTGGTCTTGAGCGCTCCTATCTTGGAGGCGATTAGATTGGCTAAGGCATCGGCGGGCATCCTCTTCAAGTTTTCGCGTATTGATAGGCGCTACATCTATCTGATCATCCTGATATGCGTGATCGTTCCTCTCGTTGCGGGCGTGCGAATGGAGATGTCCGTGACCGCACCAGTCGAGGGACTGTATGAGGCCATAGACAATCTGAAGCCAGGCTCCTACGTTTGGCTTGCAGCTGACTATGATCCGGGCTCTATGCCTGAGCTGTACCCCATGAACGTTGCACTGGTCGAGCACCTCTTCTCAAGGGACATAAAGATCATATGCGGTGCCCTCTGGCCACCTGGTCCTCCACTTGCACAGCGGGTCTTCAATGAGCTCGCTCCAAAGTACGGGAAGCGTTATGGGATCGATTATGTCAACCTCGGTTTCAAGGAAGGGCGTGAAGCTGTGATGGTGTCAATTGCCGAGGATATGAAGGCGACATTTCCAAGAGATTTCTTCGGCACTCCCTGGGACAGCATACCCATGCTGCAAGCGATATCCAATCTTGGTGATGTCAAAATGATTGTCTGTGTTTCAGCAGGCTATCCTGGCATAAAGGAGTGGGTGCAACAGATTGCCACTCGATACAGGATCTCGATCGGAGGGGGTGTGACTGCTGTTAGCGGACCTGAAATGTATCCCTATATTCAGTCAGGGCAGCTTGTCGGGCTGCTGGCTGGCATGAAGGGTGCAGCAGAGTATGAACAAATGGTTGGCAAGCCTGGTCTTGGGCTTTCGGGTATGGTGGCTCAATCCTATGTGCACATCATGGTGGTGGTCTTCATCGCCTTTGCCAATCTCGTCTTCTTCCTTGAGAAAAGGAGCAAACGATGAGAGGGGCTAGACTCGCCATTTTGATCATTCTACTCGGGCTTGCTGGAGCTGGTTTTCAAGCCGGACTGGTTTCAAAAGCAGGCCTGGGTACATGGGTAGCTGCCCTGCTGACACTTGCAATTTTCAGCTTTCTTTACCGTGATAATCCAGTCTATAAGCTGGCGGAGCACATCTTCATAGGCATTGCAGCTGGCTACTTTGTTGCCCTCGAGTACTGGAATGTATTCCTTCCAAATCTCTGGAAGCCTCTAGTGGCAGGACTGGAGCACATCGAGTATTCTCCCTTGCCCCACTTTCCCAACATGATCTTGCTCATTCCCTTCGCACTCGGTATCCTGCTCTTTACCCGATTCTTCCCAAGAGTCGCCTGGCTCAGCCGCTGGTCTATGGCAGCGATGATCGGGTCCTATTCTGGTTTAGCGATCATTGGAGCTCTTCAGGGAGATCTCGTTGCTCAGATAAGGGCCAATATGGTGCCACTCTATTCTCGAGAAGCATTGACAGCCTTTGGGAATGATGGTACAGAGTCACTTCTGTTTGGCCTGCTTGAGCTGTTGCGAAACCCTTTGATCATCGTTGGCCTGCTCACCACGTTGATATACTTTTTCTTCTCGAGGGAGCACAAGGGAGGTTTAGGAGTGGCAGCCAAGATCGGCATCTGGTTTCTTATGATATCCTTCGGAGCATCCTTTGGCTACACTGTGATGAGCAGAGTTTCCCTGCTCATAGGCCGACTGCACTTTCTATTGAGTGACTGGCTCGGGATTGTGAGATGAAGATGCCAATTCCCTTGCGTTTCATCGGGTTTGATACCTACGAACCCCACATCAACATGGCAATTGATATGCATCTTCTTGAGAGATGCGAGAGCGATCCCTCATATGGCTACCTGAGATTCTATGGTTGGACAAAACCTTCACTGTCACTCGGGCGCTTTGAAAGTATAGATGTGGTCGATACCGACAGGGCTGTCAAGGACGGTATCGAGATTGTGAGGCGACCAACGGGTGGTAGAGTGGTAATGCATGGGGATGACCTTACCTATGCTGTTGTTCTTGCTCTTAACGATAACATGCAGTTGCAGAGAATCTACAAAGCCGTATCAGGTTGCGTAGTCTGTGGGCTCAATCGATTGGGGCTTGATCTCAAGCTTGAGCGTGGAAGGCTTGGTAAGACCGATCTTGCCATGAAACCTTGCTTTGCCTCGGTTGCAAGGTATGAAGTCAGCCGGGAAGGAAAGAAGCTGGTCGGGAGTGCGCAACGTATCGGCAGAAACGCAATGCTTCAGCATGGCAGTATCCCGATTGGGAAAGGCTATCTCATGGTCGCCAGGTATATGCGGTGTAGTGAGG
>JALGWB010000148.1 GCA_025774405.1 bacterium | reverse complement strand
TGCTTGACCTTGGAGTCAAACCCTACCATGCTGCTTCAGAGATATTCTGGAGCAGATCACCACGGGCTCTCATGTTGCTGAGCAATGCACTATCAACTCTCGAGATAAGCAATGGGGGCGCAGTAGCCTCAATGGAAGTGACACGTGCCATGTATGAAGCGACAGGTGCTGGTCCGAAGGATACAGAGGGTTTCGCAAACTATCCTCGCTCAATCCGTGATGTGCTTGTTGGAATCCTCTTCCGTGAGATCGATGATGGTGTCTATCGAGTCAGCTTGCGTTCGAGGGAAGGCTGCCACATAGACGGGATTGCCAAAAGCTTTGGCGGTGGTGGGCATCCCACTGCAGCTGGTTTTAGAGTAACGGGTGAGCTCAATTCGATTAAGGAGCGCCTGAGGAAGGCTATTGATTCCAGGGTACTCCAACCTCACAGGATCTCCGATACCCAGTGATATGGAAGGTGTTCTTATAGTTGACAAGCCCCCCGGGATAACCTCGCATGATGTCGTTGATGACATGAGAAAGCTTACAGGTTTTCGGCGAATTGGTCATGCGGGCACCCTGGATCCCAATGCCACCGGACTGCTCTTATTGTTGTTTGGTAGGGCAACCAAAGTGTCTAAGTGGCTGATGGAACTTGAGAAGGAATACATCTTTACGCTCCAGCTTGGCATCGAGACCACTACTGATGACAGGTGGGGAGATGTCATTCGTTTGAGCGAGACCGGACAGTTGAGTGAGCGCATGATAAGGCAGGTTGTGATGGGTTTTAGAGGGAGGTATCGTCAGATAGCTCCAGCGGTATCGGCTCTCAAACATAAGGGACGCCCCCTGTACAGGATTGTCAGGGAGGGCGGGCAGGCCCCGATAAAAACAAGGGTGGTTGAGATAAGGGCAATCGAGATCCTTGACCTGACTCCCCCGTTTGTCACAGCCAGAGTGGTTTGCTCTTCAGGAACATACATAAGGGCAATGGCCAGGGATATCGGGCGAAAACTGGGCTGTGGAGGAATAGTCTTCTGCCTGCGGCGCACCCGCATCGGTTCGTTTGATGATACGATGGCAATGCCTCTTCAGTCCCTGGTCAACAGGGAGGTTGATGTCGCGGATGCCCTCATTCCCATCGGTGAAGCTCTTAGCCATTTGCGAAAAGCAAGGGTGAAGCATGGTAGAGCTGAAGCGATCCGCATGGGTAAGCAACCTGATATATCTGATCTCGTTGATCCGAATGCTTTACCACTGGAAGGCGTTTTCTGCTTGATAGATAGTGAGGGGAGGCTGATTGGAATTGCTCGCAGAGAAGCCCATGTCAACTATCGGCTGAGGCTGGAAAGGGTTATCTAGGACAGATGAGGGTACTGAGAAAGCTCCCGGCCAGGACATTGCAGCCTTCGGTCGTAACGATCGGCTGCTTTGACGGAATACATCTTGGCCACCGTAGGATTCTCAATGAAGTAGTTATGCTGGCTGCAGGACTTGGCTTGAGGAGTGTAGTGGTAACCTTCGAACCCCATCCACTGGCAGTTCTTCAGCCTGATGAGCAACCCTCAATGCTTACAACAAGTTCTGAAAAAATAGACCTGCTTGGGCGCGCTGGCATTAACACAACAGTCATACTTAAATTTAGTTCTAAGCTTGCCTGTAAGCCCGCCGAATGGTTTGTCAGGAAGGTGCTTCTGGAAAGACTCGCTATGCGCCGACTTGTCATCGGATATGATTTCCGTTTCGGTAGAGGGAGGCATGGCAGCCCATCCTATGTCGAGGCGCTGGGGGAAAGAATGGATTTTGGTGTGGACATCATCCCACCCGTGACCTACCTTGGTTCACCAATCAGTTCAACACGTGTGAGGACAGCTATCCTGAGGGGTGATGTAGCCTCGGCCGCAGAGATGCTTGGCAGACCTTACAGCTTCACTGCGCTGGTGGTCCGGGGTGAAGGCAGAGGCAGAAGGTTGTCATTTCCAACCGCTAACCTCAGCCTGAGGAGCCAATCGAAGATTGTTCCCGCCAAGGGTGTTTATGGTGTTAGGGTTAGGATCGGCAACAGGATTTATCGAGGAGCTTTATATATTGGAAGCAAGCCGACATTTGAATCTTCTGGAGGTACCATCGAAGTCTATGTTGTTGGGGGGAGGCAATCTCTGTACGGGAAGAGGGTCGGTATCGAATTCATCAAGCGACTGAGAGACGAAAGGCGATTCAGATCTGAGCGCGAGCTTATGCGTGCTATTGATGCGGATGTGGGGAAAGTACTTGAGGTTGTGGCAATTTAGGTGTTGATTTATGCGGCTAAAAGGTCTAAGTAATAGTATTAAGAAGGGGGTGAAAAGGTCGTGCCTTTGTCTAAGGAGAAAAAACAGGAGATCATAAGGAGGTTTCGTGTCCACGAACGCGATTCCGGTTCTCCTGAAGTTCAAATAGCGCTTCTAACAGAGCGGATAAACCAGCTTGCGAACCACTTCCAGATTCACAAGAAGGATTTCCATTCGCGAAGGGGACTTCTGAAGCTGGTGGGACAACGGCGAAGGCTGTTGGACTATTTGAAGTCAAAGAAGATTGAAAGATATCGACAGATAGTCAAGGAACTTGGTTTAAGAAAGTAAAAGGAGTTTGGATTAGGAAGATGATTATTAAACAAAGCGTTGAGATTGGCGGTAGGAGCCTCTCGATTGAAACCGGACGGATGGCAAAGCAAGCCGATGGTGCTGCTCTGGTTCAATATGGTGATAAGGTGCAACCTTTTTGCCTCTGTTAGTCGACTATCGCGAGAAGACTTATGCTGCAGGCAAGATACCCGGCGGCTTCTTCAAGCGGGAGGGAAGACCGACTGAGAAGGAAATACTGAGTGCAAGATTGATTGACAGATCCTTGCGGCCACTTTTCCCGAAGGGATTCAACCACGAAGTGCAAATTATTGCCAATGTGTTGTCTTCCGATCAACAGAATGATTCGGATATCCTGGCCCTTATTGGCGCTTCAGCAAGTCTATTGATTGCAGGTGCTCCCTTTGAGGGACCCATAGGGGTTGTTCGTGTTGGTCGTGGAGATGGTGGGCTGTTGATCAACCCGACCTTCCATCAGCGAGATGAGGGAAGTGTTGATCTGGTTGTTGCTGGCTTCACAGACAGGGTGGTTATGGTTGAGGGTGGTATGAGGGAAGTCACCGATGACGATTTTGTCAAGGCTGTTGAGTTTGGGATCGAGTTTCTGCCGAAAACGATAGAGGTTCAGCATCGTGTCGCTGAGGTCTGCGGAAAGCCAAGGATGGAGTTTGAGGCAAGACAACCTTCTCACGAGATCGTTAGTGAAGTTGATACAATGTTCAGGCAAGCAATAGCTGAGGCGGTAAGGATAGGTGAGAAGGAGAAGCGGCAGGCTGAACTCGACAGGATAAAAGAAGAAGCTCTTGAAGCACTTCTTGAGAAATATCCAGAACAGGAGATCGATATCGCCACTGCTCTTGGCGATATAGAGCGGGCCGAAGTTCGTCGACTGATTTCTCATGAAAACGTGCGAGTGGACGGTAGAGGACTTCGGGATCTGAGACCTGTAGCATGTGAAGTTGGCATATTGCCGAGGACACATGGTTCGGCGCTTTTTACCCGTGGTCAAACCCAATCTCTCGCTGTCACAACCCTCGGTACCGCGATCGATGAGCAGCGCGTTGAGGACCTTGAGGGTGAGACCACGAAAAGCTATATGCTGCACTACAATTTTCCTCCGTTCAGCGTAGGAGAAATTCGCCCTCTCAGATCACCAGCAAGACGTGAAATTGGTCACGGTGCCCTCGCTGAGAGAGCGATCCAGCCCGTTATTCCCAACTCAGAGATCTTTCCCTATACCATCAGGGTGGTATCGGATATCCTTGAGTCCAATGGCTCGTCCTCGATGGCAACGGTCTGCAGTGGATCGCTGTCGCTTATGGATGCAGGTGTGCCGATTAGAGCGGCGGTTGCAGGGGTTGCAATGGGGCTTGTCAAAGAGGAGAGATACCATATCCTAACGGACATTCTCGGGATCGAGGATCATCATGGTGACATGGATTTCAAGATCGCCGGTACGCGGACTGGCCTGACCGCTGTTCAGATGGATCTCAAGATAACAGGCATTCCGATTGAAATCCTCAAGGAAATTGTTTTGCAGTCGGTCGAAGCCCGCCAGACCATCCATGGCATAATGGAAACGACGATTTCGCAACCGAGATCTCAGATTTCGATCTATGCGCCTCGGATTGTTGCTATAAGGATAGACAAGGATAAGATCAGAGATATCATTGGCCCTGGTGGCAAGACCATACGCAGGATTATTGATGAAACGGGTGTGGTGATCGACATAAATGATGACGGCGAAGTGAAAATCGCATCTCCCGATGGGCAGGCTCTTGATCAGGCTCTTGACATGATCAATGCGCTCATCGAGGAACCTGAGGTTGGAAAGATATATGACGGCACGGTCAAGCGAATAGTCGATTTCGGTGCCTTCATTGAGATCCTGCCTGGCAAGGAGGGCTTGCTGCACATCTCCGAAATAGAACACCACAGGATCAACAGTGTGCGTGATGTTCTCACTGAAGGTGAACAGGTTCGTGTCAAGGTCATCGGCACTGAGAGAGATGGCAAGATCAGGTTGAGCCGAAAAGCATTGCTGAAGCCGAAGGCACGAAAGAGATGAGTTTCACCTACCGCAGGGATGTCCTTGACAACGGAATAAGGGTTGTAAGCGAGACGAGCAACGATGCCAATTCCGTTGCCCTCGGTTTCTGGGTAGGTGTTGGTTCGGGATCGGAACCAGCTGGCCTCAACGGAATCTCCCACTTCATAGAGCATCTTCTTTTCAAGGGAACCAGGCGAAGAAGCGCATTCGAGATTGCCCATGCCCTTGAGTCGGTAGGCGGAAGTCTTGATGCTTTTGCCGGGAGGGAAAGCACTGCCTTCGTAAGCAGATGTCTTCCAGAACACCTTCGCAAGGCTGTCGATGTTCTGAGCGACATGCTCTGCCATCCAGCAATGAGAGAGGAAGCCATTGAACTTGAAAAGAAGGTCATTATCGAAGAAATCAGGAACTTTGAAGATACGCCTGAGGAAATCGTTCTCGAGCTGCTCGGTCGGTCAGTTTGGAACGGCAAACCCATAGGCAATCCAGTTCTCGGTACAGTTGAATCGGTAAAGGGCCTTCAACGCGACTTGATAAGGCGATTTTTTCGCAGCTTCTATGTTGCGCCTAACACGATAGTTGCAGCTGCTGGCAAGGTGGATCACGACAGACTCGTCGAATACGTAGAGCGCAAGCTAAAGCTGCCTGCAGCGGGGGACCAGCCATATGAGGTTCAAGGATTGCCACTTCCGC
Organism: bacterium; assembly: GCA_025774405.1. GTDB lineage: Bacteria > Arandabacterota > Arandabacteria > Arandabacterales > Arandabacteraceae > JALGWB01. The sequence continues at coordinate 2,919 of JALGWB010000148.1, read as the reverse complement.
GTCTCCATTATGAGAGGAGGAAGGTGGCTCAGTGTTACATAACGATTGGTGTTGAAGCTCCAGCCTACACTGACAGGCGGCGCTATGCCGCGATACTGCTTTCACTCATAGTTGGAGGGGGAATGACCTCGAGACTGTTTCAAGAGGTCCGGGAGCGGCAGGGTCTCGCCTATTCGGTTTATTGCTCCTGTGACTTCTACAGGGAGACAGGCATTCTCACTATATTCCTGGCTGTTGATCCGAAGAGAGCTCGGCAGGCTGTTCGGAGTGTCGCAACTGAGCTTAAGAAGATCCGCAAGGCTGGACCATCGAAGAGTGAGCTGAGAAGCGTCAAGCAACAACTTAAGGGTAATCTTATACTTGCTCTGGAGAGTACATCGGCAAGGATGAGTCGTATAGCCCGACAAGAGTTCTACCTGCGGGAGTACATTCCTGTTGAGAAATCCCTCAAGCAGACCATGGCAGTCAGTCGTGACAGGGTGATGGCTGAAGCCCGTGAGATGCTTGATCCCGATAGGTTCTCGCTTGTTGTCGTCGGGCCTCCCGATACTGACTTTCCTCAGGAATCTGACCTGGCTTTCTAAATCAGACCTGACTTGACCATCCTTGCCACTGCTTCCCGAATGCGAGCTTCTTCCTCAATCAGTGAAATGCGAACATAGCCTTCCCCGTAGGTGCCAAAACCGGAGCCCGGTGCAAGTACAACACCACTCCTTGTGAGAACAGCTTTTGAGAACTCCATTGAAGACGAGAACGAAGGCGGGATCGCCGCCCACACATAAATGGTTGCCAGTGGCTTGATCGGTCTGAGGCGGGTACTTTCGAGTTCTCCTAAGAGCACATCGCGGCGTCTTGAATAGGTCCGACGTGTTGGTTCGATAAGTCCGTCTCCGGCGTCGAGTATGCGTGCCCCCGTCCTTTGCATAGCCATGAAAACTCCAAAATCCATGTTGGTCTTTATCTTCAGGAGGTTTCCAATAAGGGTAGGGTCACCAGCTGCAAATCCAAGGCGCCAGCCTGGCATCGAATAGGTCTTTGAGAAAGAATAGAATTCGATAGTTCTTTCCTTGGCTCCCGGGATCTCAAGGAAACTTATCGATCTGTAGGTTGGTTCTAGATTCAGCTCAGCATAGGCGATGTCAGATATCACTATCAAATCGTGCATAGTTGCCAGATTGAGTACATCTTCATAGAGCTCTCTTGTCTCAACAGCACCGGTCGGATTGTTAGGGTAATTGATCAAGATGAGCTTTGCCTTCTCGAGTACATCTTGAGGTATGGCTTTGAGATCTGGTCTGAACTCATTACTCTCCAAAAGCGGCATCTCATAGAGGCTCCCATCGGATATACCTATGGCGCCCAGATAGGCGGGATAGCAAGGTGAAGCAATAATAGCGATATCATCCCTGTCGAGGTGAGCAAGGAAGAACTTGGCAATTCCCTCCTTTGATCCGATCAACGGGAGGATCTCAGTTTCTGGATCAACTGAGACATTGAAACGTCGCATGTACCATCTGGCGATGGCCTCCCTGAACTCCCGAACTCCATGAAATGGTGGGTAACGGTGATTCTGTATCTCCTGGTCATCAAGAGCTTCTTTGAGGAATGTAGAAATGATGGGGTCGGGTCTCATGTCCGGATTGCCCACTCCCATATCGATTACATCGACGCCACTCCTGATAGCCTCGTCTCTCGCCTTGTTCACCTCGGCAAAAGGATAAGGAGGCAAAGCTGCAAGCCGCTTATTTCCCAACTTCAAAGTTCCCCTCCTTTGTCTCGATCAAAACTCGTATCATTTTACCACAGATTCCTGTGCTGTCAATCACCTCCCACCGTTTGCCACCAGACAGGTCAAAGTCTTGAATTGGCGAAGGGAGTGTGGTACAATAGCGAATGTCGCTGGCTATCCTGGCTCATGCGGTTCCGCGTTCCGCACACGGTTCCGTCCTGGCTGGAGCAGCAAAAGAACACTCTTGTGATAATCCCGAGGAGGTGATTTTTGTGCACGGGCCAAGGCTGCGGCTTGTCATGCGTCTGTTAATGGTTTCTGTTTTGTTTGCGATGGCTTTCGGCGGTAGTTCGTCTCTTGCAGCTACGTGGTTTTTCGAAGTCAAGATTGCCGAGGATCTTTATGGACTTTTCGGAACACATTCGAAGGCTGTAGCGTGTGATGATTCCGGCAATGTGCACATCATCTGGCGAGGCAGCGGTGCCATGTTATGCTGGCAAAAGCTTGACGAGCAGGGAATCGAGCAATCTGCTTCCTTGAGCTCGTTTAATGGATACGAGGCCTCGATCGCCAGTGGTCGTGGAGATACAGTGCATGTCGTCTGGTACGACAATCGGGATGGTAACATGGAAATCTACTGGAAAAGGTATGACGGTCACGGATGGGGTGTTGATGTCAGATTAACCAATGATCCGGCCAGTTCTTACTATCCCTGTGTGGCGAGGGGGCAGCATGGGCAACTGCACCTTGTCTGGACCGACTCAAGAGACGGCAACGCAGAGATTTACTACAAGAAGTATGACGGTTCAAATTGGGAGTCCGATATTAGGCTCACTTACGATGCTGGCGGTTCGTATAGACCTTGTGTTGCCGTGGATACCAATGGCCATTTGCACGTTGTCTGGAGCGACGACAGAGACGGTAACCGCGAGATCTACTACAAGAAATACGATGGCAACAGCTGGGGACCGGATATCAGGCTCACAGATGATCCCGCGGGTTCATATGATCCTTGCATAGCGGCAGACGATATGGGACAGCTTCATGTGATCTGGACCGACGATAGGGACGGAGGCTCTCAGGTTTATTACAAGAACTACGACGGTGTGAGCTGGGGTGTGGATTTCAGGATTACGGATAGCAGTGCTACCTCTTTTGATCCTTCAATGGCAGTGGACGATAGTGGCCAT
>JALGWB010000147.1 GCA_025774405.1 bacterium | reverse complement strand
TAGTCAGAGAATGCTTTGAGGTGAACTACCACCAACGTGAAGTCAAAACCGTCTGGAAGTACCTTGCCGTCAACCACCAATCCATTGCGGAGGCCCTGATGTCCCAAGCTTAGCGGGATTTCACTCCTGTACGTTAGCGATACACTCTGCGGCTGGTATAAAACAGCCACCCGCTGGCACAGACCGCTCTGCTTGGAAACGATATACGCATACTTCCCCTCTGGCAGGTAATTGAGAAGTTTGTCAAGAGCAGGTCCGTTTTCTACCTCCTGAAGCGCGAGGACTTCGATATCAAGGGAGTCTATGAATGAGGCAAGGGCGTTGATGTCTGTTTCAGTGCGATGATTGTGGCTTTCGCACCAGCCGCCGGTTGATGGATTCAGATCAGTGAAGAATTCAAGGTTGTAAGTTCCTATCTGGATGTCGCCGCTTGATGCTGCATAAGTCAGTTGCGCGAAGCCGACACCCAGGCTGAGAGCAGTGATAACAATGATTGTAAGGGTCTTGTGGATGGTCCTCCCCATCTTTACCGCCATGCCACCTCCCATTCTGGTTATTTCCTCCACCCCTTGCCGGCAGACTACATTAGATGTATCTCTTAAGCGCCTTTTGAAGGGCATCAGTGGCGGTATTCAGCATGGTTGTCACGGAGTCGTCGGGTTTAACTGGGCCATAGATGGTAGTCATGGTTTCCATGAAGTCATCCTTCGACATCTCCGCACCCTTGCTCTGCATGTATCGTTCTTCAATAGCCATCACGATCTTGTTGCAGACTTGAATGAATGCACTAGTGTGCTCGAAAAGATCCTGCCCCAAAACAGCCTCGGCCTCCCAGGTAGCTTGAAGGAGATCCTTTATGGTCTCGGCCGCGGGTTGCAGGCGTTTCAAACGGGCATAGCGTTCGTCAAGCGCAGCAGTCTCCTCAGGAGTCTCGTGTTCTTGGCGCGGTCGGCTGTCAGCCTCCCCTGAATGCCCCCAAGGATATCTTGATTGCTGGATCTCGTTACAGAACTTCTTGGCAAGACCGAGCATCTTACGCGAGACTTCGAACCTCGTGCGCTTCCTCCACGTGTTGAGGCCCAGAAAGCCAAGGAGAGCAACGGCGAGAGCTGAGAATCCAACGGCAACATTGCTTGCCATCTCCAAGACATCTTTCCCGTTCATCCTAACAACCCCTGCAGATCAGCGGGAGACTTGACTTGCACTCCAGGTGGTCCAGCGCGAGATGCGAAAGATACGCAACGGCAAAGCCTGCAACGAATCCTGCCAATCCATACATGGCGAGGCCTGCCAGACCATACAGCAACGCAAGGCCAATTCGATCTTTATCTGCGTAGTAGGCCTGTTGGGCGAAACACTCATCAGCAATTACACGGAGCTCGTTCTGAATCCTCGGCGAACCGGCAGTCGCCAAGGCGAACACAGCAGCTCCTGCAGTAGCTGAGTGAGCAACACCCCAATGCTTAGGCCTCACTGGTGGATCCAGCAAGTCAGGGGCCCTGGATCCGTAGTAGCCACCGACCATTGCACCAATCATCTCCGCCCCCGCCTTGTGCGGTGGTAAGTCTCGCATTCTTACGCTTTCAGCCAGAGCCGAAACAGTAAGCCCGGCATAGATATGCTCTGCTTTTCTTGGCACAGTAATTCACCCCCATCCGCGGAAAGCTCGCTGCAGCCACGTCTACCGAAGAATACGCGGGCCTAGTGATAACTGCACTATAGGCCACCAAGTACGCGTATACATCCAAACGCAAGGGTGCGATAGCTGGAGTTTCCTCCCACTGCACTTCAGCCGGTTTCCCTTGTGACTAGTGACCTTGTTTCTGTTTTGTAGCGGTCGTCTCCCCAGAAGAATCGCTCTTCTTCTGGGGGGCTGATAGATTTACGTCTTGTTGTGGTCCTTGGGACTTTGGGTTCTGCCCCTGAGGCTTGTTCTCATCCCCCATCTCTTTCACCTCCTCCGTCTAGTATCACAGCATCACGCGCACAACAAGGATATCTAGTGCGAGCCCCCCTATCCCTACCACTGTCAGCCACAATGCTAGAGTGAACAGGGTCGCTTTTCTGCTGTGTGTTTTGCTATTTGCTTCCCATGCACTCTTGAGGCTGGCCGCGATATTCTCTTGAGCAGAGTCAAAGGGGCTGTTCCAGAAGTTCCTCAGCAGTTTGCCTACGTCGGGATCGAGGCGGCGAATTTTCGGGGTCAGGCATAGAATGAGTATGACAAACCCAGCGAGCAACGAGGCGAAACCGACGTACCAGAACAGCAAATCAAGGGGGCTAGATACATTAGGTAGAGGCCCACTAAGCGCAAGCGCAATGACAACTGCAATAAAGCCTAGGAGTATGCCCCCCTTTTGGTCGATAGCGTCCGACGCATCTTCGAGCATTTGAATCCGAGCAAACGCAACGTTCGTGATGTACTGCCTGGTGTTAGCGTAGGGATGTTTCTCATCTGAAGCTTTATTTATCATTACACCTTATTATACCCATGAACTAGTACTGAGCAATAGAGAGTCCCAATAACAGTAACAAACGCCACCGCTTGAGATCACGCTTCAAAACTATCGTCTCTTGAGCGCCAAGCAGGAAGGATCAGGCTTGCCTTTCTCTTTGGCGATAGCACTCATTAAGGTTCGCGAGCCCATAAAGCTTTAGCGAAGCGACCTTCTGGGAATACTGAGAAGATAAGAAGGGAAAGATTTAGGAGTGAGCGAAGTATGTCTGCATACGAAATGGCACAACCGGGAAGGATCAGCAAAGGTATTCCGTGTCCTACCGGCTAGGGACAGAATTCACGGGACCGGAGTCAACGAGCCGTAATAGGGGCGAAGGGGAGAGGTTAAGTTAGTTTACGATGGTATGTGAGCTGCTCTTTAGCAAACGGTTTCCCGTGACAGCTCCGGACGGCGCAAGGAAGCCCCTTGACATTGGAGGCGATCTGTGCTAAGAATGGTGCATATTCTTGGGAGTAGACCCGAAAGGGCGAACCCGTCGTAAGACGGGGGCGCAAAGCAACAGGCCCATATGAAAAGAAGGGTAGCTGAGCTGCAAAGGGTTGAAGGAAGGCAGGATGCCGGTCCTGTCCTGATCTTTGTTTCACACGGGTTGCTCCGTCTAACTTGGAGAAAGAGGTTAAGGATTCCTTAAGAGATGCTCTCCGGCTCAGGCAGCTGGAGAGCATCATCTATTGGTAGGGCAAGAACCCATATTCGATAGTTGAGGGAAGGATGTGCTAAGTGAGGAAAGCGCTAGCGATAGTTTTAATTCTTACGGTGTTAGTTGTGGGGGGGATAGTGGCTGTCGCAACTCAGAGCAGCCCTTTCCTGTGGAGTGTCCGCGGACTGCATCAGTATGGGGCGGGGGCAGAGCTGGGAGTAGTGGGCTTCCCTAATTTGCTTCATACATGCGGTGGCCCTGATGACCAAGGGATATAGAAAACTTTTATATATCCGCGGGGTACACTTATAATAGGAGGTTGGTTAAGCAAGATGTACATACACGCATCTGGACCTGATGACGGAACGTAGGCAGAGACCTTAAAGGGTTTCTATGTAAGGGGCAGCTTATCCGCTGCCCCCTACTCTCAAACCAGGGGCTGGTAGGTTGTGGGAACCTTGGGAGCGCGAGCTAGAAGTTTCTTTTACCAAGTATGTGGGCTGTTGGGATGGTCCTTTACTCCACTGTGGAATTTCCTTGCATCTGTCGGCATAGCAGTCATATTATTCTTTTCTACTAAAGACAGGGGTTTAGATAGCTTATATGAACAGCTCTTTTGGAGCTTGTTGTTATTTACCGTGCTATACTTCTTCTTGTCCATTCGCCGTGTACGCTGGTTGCATGGGGAGTGGTCATATTACGGACATATTCTGGGGAAAGTGATATACGGGCCAGAGGAAGAGTATAGCTACAAAGACATAAGGTTCATATATCTGATCGGGAAATCGCCCCGGACTGACGAATGGTTGAGGAAATATAAGCTGGTTACAAGCGACAAAGTCCTGAAGGTGAAGAGCTTCATGTTTGGCGTTGCAGGCGTTGGAACAAGGGAAATTCCCTTCCAGGCACTAGGAGTGAGAGCTTCCACGGTGGACGAAGCCCATAAGCATACCCGAATACATGTGGTTCCGTACGCGGATAATGTTGCGGGTGGCAGGACAGATCATTGGTACGGTGCACTTGTTTTTGATCCTGAGTTAGAGCCCAATACTACGGTTGACTTCACGCTCAGGGGATTTTGGCATGGTACATGGAATCCCCTGCGATAATAAGGGCAAGATGAGTGCTAGGTGGAACTGACCAGGAATGCAGATCGATGTGAGGTGGCTATTGTACCGCCCCGAGGGATGCAGATAGAGTTCGATGACGATAAAGGTGTGACACACCCTCCCGAAGCAAAGCTTAAGGAGAAGAAGGAGAGTACTGTAAATTCAAGAAAGCAATTGATATGTGTATTTGAGGATGCTACCCCAGGGCATTATTGTATACCCATCAAGAAGGTTGAGAATGCGTAGTGCTGTTGCGACATATTGTTGCCCAGTCAGCAAAGTGCGCTAGATAGTCCCGTATGATAGTCAAGGCTGATGCCTTGAGTACTTCCCCTCCGTAGCCTGGCTAGGTAGCGGTGGACTGACTAGGCACGCATGAAGAGAATCCTAACCCTGAATGGATCTTTCCCCGAAATCTTCAAGACTCCCTCTCCCAACTTCATCCCATAACTCTCTCTGATCTGCCGTGCATTCAGTCCGAGAGCTATATTCATATCCTTAATGTCTTTCCCTGACCCCAACTGCATCTCAATCTTAATGTGTGTGTTTGCCTGGACAGAAGGGGTCAATTCAGAGGGCTGCTGGTCAGCAAGGACTATCCCGATGCCAAACGTTCTCGTTTCGGCCAGGATCTCGTCAACATACGGCCGCTCATCTTTCAACCGGAACTTCTTTCTAATGTCAAATACATGCTTGGCCTCATCACTGAAGAGGAGATTTGTAAGCTTTGGTTGTGGCCCTCGGAAAACCCAATACTCGTAAAGAGCGGCCATCAGGAGCTCGCACACCAAGGCAATCGTTTGGGGCTTCATCCCTCTGAATTCAAACACAACACTCTCTTTAACAAGGTCAGCTATAGGAAAACCGGAAGAGCAGTCGAAGATACAGCCCTCGAATTTCAGCATGTCCGAAAGCCTGTTCAGGATTCTGTCCTTGTACTGAACAGATGGGGTATTAGGTCTTACAGCCCGTATCTTGACAGCCTCTTCCAGTTCAAATAGGGACGGCCACGTATTTTGAGGGTTCTCATCGACTCCATAGGCCTTGTACAGATCAAACAAGACATCACCCAGAAAGGCCTGTGAGGCGAGCCATATCCCTTGTGAATGGCCGAAAATCCTCTGAAAGAGCTTCGCATTCAGCACGTAATCTTTCTGCTCCAAGAAGTTCAACGGGTTGAGCTTCAGATCCCTCCCTGTGATTACTGGTAGTCCCACATCCCTATACTCATTCTTGAAATCGAAAACCCATACTGTAATTCCTTCCTCAACGGCCTGCCT
>JALGWB010000410.1 GCA_025774405.1 bacterium | reverse complement strand
TGCAGATTCTGCTACTTTCCTGAAGGTTTCTTCATGAAGGGATGGTGAACAGCACGCGACGACAACTGCCTCGAGGTTCTTCTCTCGGATGCGATCCCTTATCAGCCGTTGCCCCGGCTCAGAGCACATATACTTGTAGTCTTCACAGTGCTCAACTCCGGGATACGAACTGACTTCATCGACAACTTTAGGTATGCTGACAGTTCCACTGATGTTTCTGCCGCAGTGGCAGATGAAGACACCGGTACGCCTCATTTAGCCTTTTATCTCTTCTATTTTTTCCTTGAGCACAGGTAGCACCTTGAACAGATCATCAACAATTCCATAGTCCGCCTCATTGAAGATAGGAGCATTCGGGTCCTTATTGATTGCGATGACAGTTTCAGCCCCTTTCATACCTGTAATATGCTGGAATGCTCCAGATACACCAACGGCAACGTAGAGTTTCGGCTTTATGGTTTTTCCCGAGGATCCAATCTGCCGGTCCTTCGGAAGCCACTCGGCATCAACGATCGGTCTTGTGCAGCCGACAACACCTCCTAAAGCCCTGGCGAAGTCTTCAACCACTGCCAGGTTTTCTTTCTCCTTGATCCCCCGTCCGACACCTACAACGACATCGCTCTTGGTGATATCCACATCACCGACAATGGGTTCAATGTATTCAATGAATTTCCGATAATCAGGTTCACCTCCAATGGCAAGATCAAGCTTTACTATCTCAGCGTCCATATCGGAATCATCATCAGGGAAGCTGCCAGATCTTATCGTCAGCAAATAGGACTGGTGTTTACGCAATCTGACCCTGGCATTGAGTTTGCCATCATACATCTGGCGGGTAACCTTAAGCAGATCGTCTTCGATCTCAATCGTGAGACAATCGGTCATGAAGGGAAGCCCGAGGGCCATGAGCAAAACCGTTGGCTTTTCCCGTTGGATGATTTCAGAAAGCGCTTGCTGGTAGGTTTCAGCATTGAAGTTGTTGAAGACAGGTGAACTCACAAGCAGCAGACGGTGAGCCTTCTTCTTCTTCAATTGTTGAGCCATATCGTCTGGATCGTCAGCAAGCAGGACGCCTGTGACTGTTTCATTGAGCTTGTCGGCAAGCCTTCTACCGCAGGTAAGCACTTCGTAGCTGATTTCTCTCAGTGAACCTTGACGATGTTCAATCAGTGCGAGAACTCCAGCCATATTTGCCTCCTCATATCAGGCCTTTTTCCTTGATTATATTGGCAATCTTGCTTGAAACCTCTTCAGGATCACCCTCTATGATTTCTGCTCGCTTGCTTACCGGCGGGATGAACAGCTCCTCGATCTCGCTGTTGAGGCTCAGATCGGCTTCACCAATCTCAGACTTGCCTATTGTTTGAATCTCCTTTGATGCGGCTCTCCTGATGGCGATGAGTGAAGCGTACCGCGGGACGTTTATGCCGGTTTGAANNNACGGCTGGCAAAGAGACTTCGAGGTGTTCAAGCAGCCCACCCTCAAGCTCCCGGTAGACACGGGCCCGACCTTCCTCAGCTTCAATCTTGGTGACAAGTGTAGCATGTGGTACGCCTAGCAACTCTGCCAGGGTAACCCCAACCTGCATATAGGCATCATCTGTTGCCATACAACCTGAGAAGATAACATCATAAGGCGACTTCCTGATGACCAGGGCAAGAAGCTGCGCGGTCTTGTAGCCATCAAGATTACCGAATTCCTCCGCCTTGATCCTGATGGCATTGTCTGCACCCTTGGCGAGGGCAATTCTCAGGGTCTCGTCGGTGTCTGCATCTCCCACAGAAATGGCAGTCACGTTGCCTCCGAATTTTTCCTTGAAAAGCACAGCCTCTTCAAGTGCATAGACATCAGGCTCATTCATCTCGAAGGATAGCTGTTGCCGCTCAATATCCTTGCCTGAGGAGTCGATTCTCACCTCTGCTTCTGCAGTTTGCGGAACTCTCTTGATGCATACGATAATGTTCAATTTGGACTCACCCCCGCTCTAGACCAGACATTGACCTTGAAATACT
>JALGWB010000146.1 GCA_025774405.1 bacterium | reverse complement strand
TCGATGGTGAGTGAGCGACCGTACAGGCGGGCGATGAGTGAGGAGGAGGCGTTGGAGGAGTTGAGGCGGTGCAGTGGCACTCAGTTTGACCCCATTGTCGTGGAAAAATTCATTTCGATTCTGCAGAGTGACAGGCACCTGGAACAACAAATGGTCAATCCAGTGAGGAGGTAGGTGCTATGGCGCGTGCGAAGGTCTTGGTCGCAGATGACGAGGAATACATCCAGCATATTCTGAACTTCAGCTTCAGTGCGGAGGGCTATCAGGTCATAACGGCCAGTGATGGAGAAGAGGCAATTGCCAAAGCCAAGTGTGAGAGACCAGATGTCATAGTCCTCGATATTATGATGCCGAAAATGGACGGCTATGAAGCGTGCAAACGCCTCAAGTCAGATCCGGAAACCAGGAGCATACCTATCATTCTTCTCACCGCAAAGGGCAGGGAAGCGGATCGGAGATTGGGGACTGAGGCAGGAGCAGATGGCTACGTGGTCAAGCCCTTCAGCCCTGGAAGGCTCATCGAAAGGGTCGAAGGGATGCTGAAGAGGTAAGAGCCTGCCATGCAGAAGAGTACACATCTGGAGATTGGGCTGGATACCTCCATACCTGATGCATCCCCTGATCTCATTGAGTTACTTGGGGATACGAGGGGAATACTTTCCAGCCTCGATGTGGGTTCCTTGCTTGAACGCCTGGCTGAAGCCCTTGAATCACTGATAAGAATAGACGGACTCTCTCTGAAACTCGTTGGAGTAACTGAGGAGCTCTTGCTGGTCAAGCGTGGTGAGGAGTTCAAGCGAGAAATAATCTATGGCAGTAGAATAATGACGCCATCAGGCTTTGCGCAGAGTGCTCTGATAAATGGCACACCTTTACTGATAGAAGACATAGCAGCTGAATCCAGATTCACATTTCCAACCTATGTGAAGCGTGAGGGTTTCAACGCCCTGGTTGCAGTGCCTTTGGTCTCAGGAACTCGCCAGATCGGACTTGTAACAATCTATCTCAGGCGAAGTGGGAAGATCTCGAGCAACGTCCTGGCCATCATTTCAATTGTTGCCAGTGTCACGGCTGCAGCTGTTGAGAATTCGCAGCTACTCCGGCAGCTGGAAAAGAATTATTTCTCTACGGTCGAAGCTCTTGCAGCAGCGATTGAAGTAAAGGATCCATATACCCGAGGTCACTCCAAGAGAGTAACTCAATTCGCAATAGCTTTGGCTGAGCGATTCGGGGTTTCTGGTAGTGAAATGCGGACCCTCCAGTATGGGGCAGCACTGCACGATATCGGTAAGATCGGGATAAGTGGCAAGATTCTCAACAAACCTGGCAAGCTGAGTGATAAGGAGTTCGAAGTAATCAAGGAACACCCTATAATCGGTGAACGTATAATCTCGCGTGTTGACTTTCTGGAAAGTGCGAGGAGCATTGTAAGAAATCATCATGAACGCTTCGACGGGACAGGCTATCCTGACGGTCTCCGTGATGAGGAGATCCCCTTTCTTGCCCGCATAGTCTCAGTGGTTGACTTCTTCGATGCTCTGACATCTGATAGACCCTACCGAAAAGCATATTCCTTTGAGCAAGCCTTGCTTTTGATACGGGAGGGTATTGGACGTGAATTTGATCCGATGATAGCCAAAGAGTTTCTCGCCATGAGCTCTATGCTTGATAAGCAGGCTGAGCCTTTAGGTCCTGGCATGGCTATTTCCCGCCTCTAAGTTTTGGATCAGCACAAGTTGCCTTGACTTGAGAATCCAGCTATAATAGACCACCAGGGAAAGGGAGTCGAAGAGCATTGACCATGACCTCAGTCGCTGATATCGCCGTTTGCCTACCCATAAGCGGCACTCTGACTTATCGTATCCCGGATGGAATTGCCGCTGAAATCACACCGGGCAAGAGGGTGGTCGTCCAGGTCAAGAACAAGTTGCTAGCGGGCATTGTCTGGAAGGTCTATTCTGCCCGGGAGTTGCCGGGTTTAAAGCCCATAAGAGAGATTGTCGAGCCAGAACCAGTCTTTACACCTGAGTTAATGAAACTCGCTGAATGGATCTCGGACTATTATGTCGCCCCACTTGGTGAAGTTGTGGCATCAATGGGTCCTCCCCAGCCAGGCTTTAAGCAACTCTATCGACTTGCAAAGGACCCTGGTGACCTGACGATGGCCATATTGGAGGCTGAGCAACCAGAGAAGGCGCGTATTCTTGAAGTCATGCGGGATGGAAAGGCCCGCAGTATGGAAAGTCTTAGACGCAAGACTGCTCTGAAGAGTTTAGGACGGCATCTTGATCAACTCGTTAAGCAGGGTTATCTGAAACGTCAGATGATCTTGAAAGCAAGGAGGCCTAAAGCAGATGGGCCTTTCAATGAGGGCGCGAGTGAGCCAGTTTCCAGACACAACCTCACATCTCATCAACGGATAGCCTATGATGCTATTGCTGGTGCAATCGATGACCGTGCATTCAAGGTCTTTTTGCTTCACGGGGTAACCGGAAGTGGCAAGACAGAAGTCTATCTACGAGCTATCAACCACGCTCTAAGCAAGGGGCGGAAAGCCCTTTATCTTGTACCGGAAATCGGGTTAACCCCGCAGGTGATGGAGCGAGTGGGGGGGGTCTTTGGGGGAAGATGTGCTGTGCTTCATAGTCAGCTCAGCTCGGGTGAGCGATATAGAACATGGCAGGCTATCAGGCGCGGTCAGATAGATGTTGTGGTCGGTCCAAGGTCGGCTGTTTTTGCGCCGCTTGCCGATCTGGGAATCATTGTGATCGATGAAGAGCATGATGCTTCTTACAAGCAGCAGGAGTCCCCGAGGTATAACGCCAGAGAAGTTGCCATCATGCGTGCCAAGATGGCTCATTGCACTGCTGTTCTGGGAAGCGCCACGCCGAGCATGGAATCTTACTTCAATGCATTGAACGGTAGATATCACCTGTGTCAACTGCCTGAGCGCATTGCAGGTGGGAAGCTTCCCCAGGTCGAGATCGTTGATCTCAGATCCTGTGACGAAGCCCAGCCGGTGACTCCGAGGGCGCAGTCAGAGATCATCAAATCGGTTGACCAGAAGGAGCAGGTTTTACTCTTCATAAATCGGCGCGGCTATTCCAATTATATTCAATGCACCGAATGCGGCTATGTTCCGAAATGTCGCAACTGCAATGTGACACTCACCTATCACCTTGGCTCCAGGGAGCTTCGCTGCCACTATTGTGATTATGTGGAGTCTGGTCCGCAAGCCTGCCCTAAGTGTGCCGGCTCGAAGATAGCCTATGTAGGAGCTGGCACCCAGCGAATCGAACAGTGGCTTACAAGTCTCTTTCCTGATATCAGTTGTAAACGGTTCGACAAAGATGCTATACGTCGCAAGGGTAAGGCAGAGGAAGTACTTGCCGATTTCACAAGTGGCTTGGTTGGATTCCTTGTAGGTACACAGATGGTTGCCAAGGGCCACGACTTTAAGCATGTGGGACTGGTTGTGGTCGCAAATGCCGATGTGACCATGAATCTTCCGGATTTCAGATCTGCCGAAAGAACTTTCCAGATTCTCACCCAGGTAGCTGGCAGAGCCGGTCGAGGTGAGGTACCTGGCAGAGTAATCGTTCAGACCTTCAATCCCGATCACCACTCACTTGCCTTCGTCGCGAATCATGACTATCGGGGGTTCTATCACGGAGAGATAGCACTGAGAAGGGATCTCAACTATCCACCATTCAGAAGGCTGGCAAGGATTGTTGTTGAGGCTCGGAAACAGAGTGATGCCGAAAGGGGGGCTACAATCTTCAGCAAGATTGCCAATCGCCTTGCACGAAAATACCCCGGTGCCTTCGAGGTAGTAGGTCCAGCGAGAGCCCCTCTGGCGAAGGTTCGCAACGTTTACAGGTGGCATCTTCTCATCAAAGCTCAGAGGACGAAATCCCTTGGCGGGTTCATCAGACGGTGTCTTGGGATGGTTCCGCCGGGTCATAAGGAACGCTTCATCGTCGATGTCGATCCTCAGCTTCTCATGTGACCTCATGGTCCCTGAGACTGTAATCACGATCTTGATGGGATAGGACTTTCGCAATCGGTGTTCAGGCTCTGTTTCTGCACCAGATACAGCACAACAACCCATTGCCTTACGCCTGGCAATGGACCTCTACTTTGGCTTGACATCGATTTTGTCTTCGCTATGCTTACAGGTTGGGTGTGCGATCGGCTCGATCAGTGCTGTGGTGTCTCAGATCTCTAGGTGTATATCAATAGTTTAGGATATGCGATCGGATCATAGCTCACGTGCTGAATCAACTTTTCCAAACCGACATCGTGCACTTTCAGACCTCGTAAGGGCCTTCCCAGTTGAGTATGCTTTACTTGCTCCGGATCTAACCATCCTCATGGTGAGCTCGGCTTTTGCCAGGCTGGTCGGTTGCGATGAGAGCTATCTTACTGGGAGTTGCTTCACGGATCTTCTTGTTTCCCCTGAACCGTCAAGCTTCCAAAGGGAATTTCATCTGCACAATTCATACGGGGGCAATGTCAGGCTGCGAAGGACGGATGGATTCGAGCTGAGCTTGCACTTGAGATCTGAAATGAGTGAGAGCGATGGTCTGGTTCACTGCTTCTTCGAGCAAGCCCGCGCAGCTGGTGTCGGTGTTGGTAATGCTGGATGGGGAGCCCTAATGGCCTTCCTGGATTCGCTTGAAGATGGAGTCATGATTACAAATGAGAAACATGAGATTATCTATGCCAACCCGGTATTGGAGCAAACCTTCGGTCCGTGGAAGGGACAGAAAGGCATCGACTATCTGGGAACAACTGATGACAGGTGTTCACCTTGCACAGGTGGAGCAGCGAGACCAAGCAGGGCTCGGAGGGAGTACTATTGCAGCGTGAACGGCAGAACCTATGACGTTATTCAAAGCAGGCTGGTGGTAAGAGACGGAGCCACCTGGAGGGTCGAAATCCTGCGTGACATAACTGAGAGAAAGTCCATGGAGCAGGCCCTTGCGCAGAGCGAAGCCATCTACCGTTGTCGATTTGAAAACTCACCGATGGCACTGTGGGAGGAAGATCATTCGCGAATTCGGCTTCTCATTGAGGATCTCAAGGGGGCTTGTACATCTGATGTTGGTTCATACCTTGGGGAAGGATATGAGGAGCTTCAAAGGTGCCTTGATCTCAGGAGGATAATTCATGCTAACCGAGCTGCCCTCGACCTACTGCAGGTCAGCTCCGTCGATCAGTTCTCAAAGCTCATAAGAAGCAATCTCCTGGAGAGACTTTCGGTTTTGAAGGATGTCGTAGTCGCGATGGCAAATGACCAACAGGAGGTAGCAATTGAGAGCGCATTCATAACCTCGCTCGGTGAGGAGAGGCATCTCAACCTGAGATGGGTTGTTGCCCCTGGCTATGAGGCTACCCTCGGAAAAGTGCTTGTCTCAGCCAGTGATGTTACTCCGCTCAAGCGGATTGAAGATGCCCTGAAGCGCAGTGAGCAAAAGTACCGACTGATAAGTGAAAACGTGCCTCTCGTCGTCTATTCAGCGCTACCAGATCGCCACACCTCGACCGTATTCCTGTCCGGTAGAGTCAAAGCCCTGACGGGCTATACATCGAGGGAAGTG
>JALGWB010000004.1 GCA_025774405.1 bacterium | reverse complement strand
AGTGACCAATACAATTGGGGCTACATGCCTGTCCACTTCAATTCACCTGATGGCTGGTATGCGACTGAGCGCCACAATGCCAAGCGTGTCGAGGAGTTCAAGCGGCTGGTGGATGCCCTTCATCGTAAGGGGATAAAGGTTGTGATGGATGTGGTTTACAATCACACAGCAGAATACAAACCGGACAGGATCTTCAGCTTCGAGGGACTTGTTCCCGGTTACTATTACAGGCCCAGGGACGATGGAAGTTATTGGAATGGTTCGGGTACCGGTAATGAGACCCGTAGTGAAGCCCCGATGATGCGCAAATTCATCGTTGAGTCTTGCAGGTACTGGGTCGAGGAGTATGATATTGATGGCTATCGTTTTGACCTCATGGGGCTCATGGATCTCGAGACAGTCGAGGCCATAGTGCAGGAGCTTAAGGCAATCAAGCCCGATATCATAATTCATGGTGAGCCATGGACGGGCGGCGAGACTCCTATAAGCCCAACAGTCAAGGGTATGCAACGGGGTAGAGGATTCGCTGTTTTTGGAGATCACTTCAGGGATGCAATAAAGGGCGGCGTCTTTGATCTAAGCAAGGGCTACATTCAGGCAGGTATAAACGTCGACCGCATCAAACGTGGTATTGAAGGAAGTATCAATGATTTCACTGATAGCCCTCTTGAGGTGATCAATTATGTAGCAAGCCATGACAACCATACCTTCTGGGATCGGCTTGTCGCCACCACCAGGAACGACAGGAACGTCACTGATGAAGATAGAAGACTTATGGATAAGCTCGGAGCAGTACTTGTGCTTACATCCCAGGGAATTCCTTTTATCCACAGCGGGCAGGAGATGCTCCGAACGAAATATGGCAATGCCAATTCCTACAATCAGCCCGATGCTATCAACATGATCAACTGGCAATGGAAGCTGGATAACCTCGATATCTTTTCCTACTACAGGGGATTGATTGCTCTGCGCAGGGCTCATCCGGTTTTCCGCATGAAGACCCGACAGGATGTTGAAGCAAATCTCAAGTTTTTTGATGATGACCTCGGAATACCTGTTCCACGGAGGTGTATTGCTTACCGCCTGACAAAAGGGAATTCGGGTGATTCCTGGAATGAGGTGCTTGTGCTTCTCAATCCTAATCCAACTGAGGTAACCTTTACCATTCCGGATGGGACCTGGACTGTGGTAGTTAATGGCGACGAAGCCGGAACCGCACCAGTCAGTGGGAAGAGTGTGGTCTCTGGAGGTAAGGTAAAGGTCTCACGCATAAGTGCCATGGTTCTTTACAGATAGTAATTGGCTGAAGCAGTGGATGGCGGAGAAAGGGGGAGGTGAATTCGTGATGACAAGCCCGTCAGGCTCACAGAGATCTAAACGCAAGAAGAAGAAGCGCAAGCGCGGAAAACGCGTGCAAAGCGGCCCGCCGAGGCGTAGACCACGTGCACACTGTGTCTGCACTGCATGTGGCACGAAAGTTCCACTCTACACCGATATTCCTTGCTATGTGATGACCTGTCCGAAATGTGGTATGAACATGGTGAAGGAAGGAGTACAAAAGATTCTAGTAGATGATGAAACCCAACCCTCAGGAATCTGAGCCGACTGAGATCTTTCAGATCCAACCATAGGCTGCACGTTCTGGACCAGTACTGAGGAGCCAAACATCCGAATTCAGTCTTCCTGGATTGCTTTGCTCTTTCCATTTGCTTACCATTGCACCGATGGTTCAGCTAAAACAGGAGGTATCAATATGAAGACTGCGCTTGTCCTGGCCTTTCTCATTGTTTTTGGTTGTGTCTGCTGTCACGGATCGCAATCCTCCGAAGGCTGGAAAGTAGATCTCATCGGTAACTTCAACTTGACTCAGGCAAGTTTCAGCAATTGGTCACAGGGTGGTGAGAACACACTTGGCTGGCAGATTGGCTTCGATGGCGCCTTCACCTATCTAAGAGGACAAAGCGAGATTGCAAATAAATTCAAACTGCGCTACGGCATGACAAAAACTGGTGATGCAGAAGCTCGGAAGTCCATTGATGAGATTAGCCTGGCAAGCATCTACACCTATCGTGCTGGACTCTTTGTTGATCCTTACATCGGCTTGAATGCTGTCACTCAAATCAGTAAGGGCTATGACTATGCAGAAGCATCGAAGACTGCCATATCGGATTTCATGGATCCGGTCTATCTGATGCAGAGTGCTGGTCTTGGCCATCGCTGCGGTGAGATCTTCCGTTCGCGCCTGGGCTTTGCTCTCAAGGAAACCATGACGAAGGATTTCCCGACCTACTCAGATGATCCATCGACCCCTGAAACTGAAAAAGCGAGGGTTGAGATTGGCGCCGAGCTTGCTGGCGATCTCCATCTTGAGCTCACCGAGAGGATTCTGCTCTCGTCCTCATTGCTTGCCTTTTCCAACTTCAAGACAACCAGAGAGATTGACGTGACCTGGGACACTACATTGACTGCAAAGGTCGAGAGCTACTTGGCCGTGACTTTCAATCTCAAGATGATCTACGATCGTGATGTGTCGAAGAAGCGCCAGATAAAACAGGGGCTTGCTGTCGGGTTGACTTATGCGTTCATGTAGGTGTGCCCTGGGCGGGCTCCCCCTTACGCAAACTCGGTTTGTAAACCTCAAGCAGGGTGAAGACAACGGAGGCAACGACAGGTCCCAGAATAATACCGAGCAGCCCGAACACCTTTAGACCTCCAAGAATGCTGAAGAAAAGAATGAGGGTGTGGATGCGGGTTCGACTGCTTATGATGATTGGGCGAAGCAGGTTGTCAGATTGACTCACAATGGCAATTCCGAGTCCAAGCAAGATGATACCTCTGATCCAGCTGCCTGCAAGCATGAGAATCACCGCTGCTGGGATGTAAATGAGATACGGTCCGACAATCGGGATGAGCGAAAGCACTGCCATAGCTGTTCCCCAGAAGATCGGTGACGGGAGCCCAATTATCCAGAAGATGACGCCACCGAGTATGCCCTGAAGTGCTGCAACCAGTACCCCTCCGTAGATTGATGCCTCAATAACTTCCTTGAGCCGTCCT
Source organism: bacterium (assembly GCA_025774405.1). Taxonomy (GTDB): domain Bacteria; phylum Arandabacterota; class Arandabacteria; order Arandabacterales; family Arandabacteraceae; genus JALGWB01. The sequence goes on along the minus strand of JALGWB010000004.1, from coordinate 20,946 downwards.
GTGAGATGGCTCTTAAGATCCTCTGACATCGGCAAAAGTTCTCTCAGCCTGATTACAAGGCTTTCACCATCCCGGAAGAAGAAAAACATGGAGAGCACTGCCAGACCAAATGAGATAACGGCTGCTGAGAAGTTGCCAACGAAGTTTGACACCTGCTGAAGCAGGAAAGTAGTCAGACGCTCAATGTTTCGGCCTATGAGCGATTCGAGATCAAGGCTTGAAAGGTCAACATAGTTGCCGATCAGGTGCTGGACCTTCTCATTCCAACCATAGGCTCGAGGTTTAAGCAGGAAATCCAGTTGACCGGCCTGGAGGGCCTGCTTGAACTTCGGAAAAGCATTGGTTACCTCGCTGATGAGTCCAATTGCGATAAAGACCGCCGGTACAACTATAACTCCAACGACTACTATGCACATCAGGAGGGCACGCAGGTTTGGCCGTTTTATTCGCCTTGCAAGCAGTGTATTGAGCGGATGGAAGATACCAGCCAGCACAGCTCCCCAGATTATTGCAGCGAGGAAGGGGCGGAAAATGGCATAGAACAGGTAACAGGCAATAACGATAAGCACGATAAAAATCGCAAGTGCAATGTGCTCTTGTTTCAAGGTCTGTTTACCTCCCGGCTCAAAGCCTAAACAGACAATAACTTGATTTCAAGCTCAAGATTCATACGCCTGCTCAGTTTTGGTTGTAAACAGACGATGTGTGTTCTATGATTTGCCAGAAACCGGAGGGAATGGGCTTGAGGATTGCACTTGCGCAGGTAAACCTCACTGTTGGTGACCTCAGGGGTAACACAGCGAGAATTGAGCGATGGATCGAGAAGGCAAAGCGCTATGACGCCGATATGGTGGTCTTCCCTGAATTGGCAATGTCAGGCTATCCGGCTGAAGATCTTCTACTACGCCCACGGTTTCTCGATGATTGCAGGCGCGCTTTGGAGAGCCTTGCTACGAAGAGCAAAGGCATTGTTGCAATAGTTGGATTTCCACGGGCCGCAGGTGCAGTCTACAACTCGGCAGCCATCCTGGCCGAAGGCAGGATTGCAGGCACCGTCGACAAGATCCATCTACCGAACTATGGGGTTTTCGACGAGAAGCGCTACTTCAAGCCAGGAGCGCGTGTCGGCCTGATAGTATCTGGCAACATTGGGATAGGCGTGAGTATATGTGAGGACATCTGGGAGGGTGATGTCATCAAGGCGCAGGTTGCATCCGGAGCCTCGATTGTGGTCAACATCTCCTGCTCACCTTATCACGCTGGCAAGGGTGCTGAACGCGAAACGCTTATGGCCGACAGAGCTCGCCAGAATAAAACCTACGTTGCCTATGTCAATCTCGTTGGCGGACAGGATGAACTTGTGTTTGATGGAGACAGCCTCGTGGTCGATCCCTCCGGTGATGTACTCGCTCGAGGCAGGCAGTTCAGGGAAGATATGGTTCTCGTAGATATAAATGATCGGTCTCTGGCTGCAGCACGTTTTCCCAGGAAACCTCCTCGGCGCTCAGCCCCAATAGTGATCAGGGTAAAGCCGCAATTGAAAAGGCGCAAATCGCCGATCAGGTCTCATGCACCACCTAGGCTCGGTCATCTCGAGGAAATCTATGCTGCTATTGTCCTCGGTACGCGTGACTATGTGCGCAAGAATGGTTTCAGGAAAGCGGTCATTGGTCTGAGTGGAGGAATTGATTCATCCCTGGTGGCCACCGTTGCGGTTGATGCCCTTGGTCGTGATAAGGTGCTGGGTGTATCGATGCCATCGCGCTTTTCCTCACAAGCAAGTGTCAGGGATGCTCGCAGGCTTGCAAGGGCCCTCGGTATCAGATTTGTCAAAATCGATGTCGATCAAATCTTTGAAGCCTACCTTAGAACCTTGCGAAGGATCTTCAAGGGGTTTCCCTTTGATGTGACAGAGGAGAACATCCAGGCAAGGATAAGGGGCAACATACTCATGGCTCTCTCAAACAAGTTTGGTTACCTCGTGCTGACGACAGGTAACAAGAGCGAGCTGGCAGTTGGTTATTGCACCCTCTATGGTGATCTTGCTGGCGGGTTTGCCATTCTAAAGGATGTTCCCAAAACGCTTGTTTACGAGCTGGCAAGATACCGCAACTCTCGTGGCAGGGGCGTCATACCTGCCAATATCCTGGCCAAGCCTCCTTCGGCTGAGCTGAGGCCTGACCAGCGTGATGAGGATTCCTTACCGCCATATAGCCTGCTCGATCCCATCCTCGAGATGTATGTTGTAGAAGACAAGCCGGTTGATGAGATCGTCGCCAGAGGTTATCCGGCAAGGATAGTCCAGAAAGTCGTTCAGCTCATCGACCGCAGTGAGTACAAACGTCGTCAGGGACCACCTGGCATCAAGATCACACCACGTGCATTTGGCAAAGATAGACGCATGCCGATAACCAACCGCTACCGCTGAAGGACGCCTGGATAGCTTTACTGGACGTAACCGAGGGCCTTAAGCTGCCGTCTTGTCTCCGGATTATATCTTGCCCGGCTGCGCTGGGGATGCAACTGCTCCTGGGACTTGAGCCACTTGAGAAGCGAGGTCTTGAGCACGCTCAGGGTGTCCGGCATTGCTTCGGCCAGATTCGTTGTCTCATTGAAATCATTTACGATATCGTAGAGTTCCCATGAGTTTGCTTTCGAATCATAGATGATTTTCCAACGGCCTTTGATCAGGCAACTCAGGAAATCTGAAAGCTCAGCATAGATGGCGCGATCGGGCTGATTGGCCATCTCCATGGAGGGTTGCTTCATGAGTGGCACGAGACTCCTGCCATCGAACTTTCCGGGGGGCTTGATACCTAGCAAATCGAGGAGTGTCGGTACTATATCGACAGTGCTTACAGGGGCTTTTAGAACCTGTGGGGCTGGCGTCTTCGGCAGCCTGAGGATGATCGGTACATGAATCACTTCATTGTAAAGCGTATTCCGGTGCCCCTTGCCACCGTGTTCAAAGAACTCCTCACCGTGGTCGCCAACAATTACAATGATCGTCTTATCGAGGATGCCAAGGTGTCTCAGGCTATCGAAGAGGTGTCCAAGGTGAAGATCTGTCCACCTGAGTTCGCCATCATAGAGCGAGATGATATGGTTGAGATCTTGAGGATCCATATTGGCATTGACCTTCGGACTCGAAAGAAAATTCCTGCCGTCGATGTTTCCCTCATAGTCAGGGTCAAAGATGGTATCGAAGGGCGCTGGAGGGATGTAGTCAAAGTGCGGATCCCAGTAATGAGCGAACACGAAGAAGGTGCGTTTTCGATTTGATCTTATCCAGCTATCAACGAGGCTGGTAATTTTCGGCGAGGTGATGTCATCATAGGTTTTTATTAACTGAGCACTGGTCACTGCCTCCTCATATTTGTCAAAGCCCTGATCAAATCCAAATGTGCGCTTAAGATAGGTACCTGAGATGAAGCCTGCGGTCACATAGCCCTCATTGCGGAGGATCTCAGCAAGTGTAATGTGCGAGGGGGCTAGCTTATATTCACTGCTTATGACACCGTGAGAGCTTTGGTAGAGTGATGTAAGGATTGAAAGGAAGGAAGGCAGTGTCCATGAGGTTGTTGAATAGGCATTGATGAAACGGAAGCCCTGAGATGCAAGGTCATCGACGTTGGGCATTGTAAGATGCTTGTAGCCAAAAGAGCTGACATGATCGGCTCGCCATGTATCGATGCCTATCAGGATGACATTGTAACCCTGCGGCTTATTGATACTGTGATCTATCCATACGGCAAGGTTTATCAGTCCAACTGCTATCAGCAGTGGGAAGAAGAGGCGCAGGCAGCAAAGTCGCTGCCATCTCCTCAGCATCCCGATGAGGTCAATCCTTCTCATAAGCCAGGCAACCACGCCGATAGCCATGACGATCGCTATGAGCAATGAACCGGCTGCGATGCGGTTTCTCAGGTAGTTCAGGAAGTGGGTGAGGCTTGATTGTCCACGAAGGAGCTGTACAAGTTCCTCGACGGTTCGTCTTATCCAAACTGGTATGGTGGCAATCGGAACAGCATACCAGTCAATGACCAATCGACCTATGGCTGCCAGCACAACCACCACAGCAAGCCATGCGAAACGATTCTTGGCGCTATCCGAGCGGATGCGAAGCACCTTGTAGCAACCAAAAAGCCCAACCAACAAGATGCTGAGACCCAGAACGGTCTGGTTGATGACGTGCTTAAGAGCAAGAAGGGCAAGATGGATCAAGCCATAATTGATAAAATGGTTGGAAGAGATCTTAAGCAGGCTGCCAACGAGCCCGATTGCAAGGCCGACTATGAGCCCGGCGTTCAGGACTCCCAGCAAGGTCCCGAGCCACGAAGCTTGACGAGACATGCTTTGCACGTAGTCTCCTGTCGTACCCTTCAATCATCTTGAGCTTCTGACGAAAGAAGTCTATCACGAGGCAGAAGGATTGCTCAAGCTAGGACAATGGATCAACTGGAGTCAATCGTCGCTTTGGGTGCCGCGGTCGATGTGGATCCGATTGACCTGGCAAGGTGAGAAAGCTGCGGTTATTACCTCTGCAATCCTTGCAATGTCAGCGTTGTCTTTGCTCGAATATATATCAACAGCGGCAAATCCGTATTCGGGCCACGTATGTATTGTTATGTGGGATTCGGCGAGAAGGGCAACTCCAGAAACCCCGTAAGGTGAAAACTGATGTATGAAGATCTTGACGAGGTCGAGGTTGCCAATCTCACAGGCCTGGCGAAGCGCTTTCTCTATGGTCGCAGCGGAATTGGCGTTCTTGGCATCCCAGAGCTCAAGGATCACATGACGGGCAAATCCCCGGCCACAGTTCATGTTCCCTCCTGTCCAATGACCCCGCACGCTTCATCATCATTGAAAATGGGGCTCCTGATCCGGCCAAGCGGCTTGGGCTTGAAGCCTTTGAGGGTTTCCATCCTTATCAGTGATGAGTTGAACCAAAGAGAAATTGGCTGTTTCCGAAGGGGCTCGAGTCCGAAGCGGGCGGTCTGCGGAATCAGATCAGGCCAATTCTGGTAATAGGCATTCTCTGGCAGAATATGGGTTATAGCCAGCTCATAGCGATTGAGCAGCCAGCGCTGAAGCTTAGCCCATTTGGTGTTGGATGCCTCAATTGAAGTTAGCCCGAAGTAAGCTGCCCTTCCTTCCCCGGCTCTCAACATGAAAAGTCCTCTTCCGATGAACATTTTCAGTCCGGCAAAGGTCTCCGATGGATCACTCGCAAAGGTATCATATTTGCCCATAAGTGATTTGGGTAAGGGTTCCCTGAGATCAAAGCATTTGGAATCGATGGGGAAGCCATATTTCCTGGCGATGTCAAGAATGAATTCCACGAGGCGCTTGTCTATTTCAAAAACAGTCACGCTCTCAGGTTCAGATGCAAGGCAGATTGCGATTGAAAGCAGGTCGTCATCACCAAGAATAGCGATACGCCTACCATCGACATCACCCATCTTGACCATAAGTTCCAGTCGATTAAAGACCGATTCCACTGTCATAAAACCCTGATCGTAGGTGCTTATACTGCTTGGTCGGCTTTCACTGATACGCTTGAATTCTTCGACACCTCTTGCCAGGGCTTGATCTATCGTATCGCTCGAGCGGAGCTTCACCTTGTGTGCAACCTGTCGCCCCCTGGATGTCAATGTCACATGGCCGGGCTTCATGGCAACGAGGTGCTTGCGTTTGAGGTTCTTCAGAGTTCTGACGTAACGAGGGAAAGCAAGTCTTACTCTTCCAGCTGCTTCCCATGGGTTGGATGTATCGAGAAGTTGCCTCAAGACTTTTGCCTCAGCATAATTGACTTTCATTTCTGATCACCCCAGTTGTTGCTCAAAGAGAGTTCCATGAGGAACAAAGCATATTCTAACAAATGAGCGCACTCTCAGCAAGTCCACCCTGATACCGCAAGTGCCAGGATTGCGGACAGAAAGGGATCGATGAGGTTTCAGTATATGGCCGCTGGCTGGTCGAAGGCTTCTGATGCGACGCTTGAAAGACCGAGGTCACATTCAAGATCCCTCAGGGTGTATCCGTCCTTGAGTACACGGAGGTTGAAATAGAGAACCGCATAACAGATGACCATGAAAGGGGTCAGTAGAATCGGAGCGACGATACCGAGAATGGAGAATAGGTTTGTGATGAAGCCCATAATCGCTACCATTAACCCTATGAGAAGCAGACAACCAAGCACCTGCCACCAGTGTCCCCCGACAAGATGCCAGCTCTGGGATATCGCTCTGATTGGTCCAATCTTCTCAACAAGGGCTGCTGGATACGCTAGACTCAAACGCACGAATATGTATGCGATCACAAGAGCGAAGATGACCATTGCCCATTTAGCCAGACCGGCTGCTGAAGATCCCCCCGCAGCAGAAAGGATAACTGTGGCGAACCACAGAACTGCTCCAAGCAGCAGCATCACAATGGACATGACAATGATGGTAGATATCAACAATCCGATCCTTTGGAAGGTAAGCTTGAAGATTACCCTTAGATTAACCCTTGACTTCACATATTGCCACGCCACAGCCATCGTCAGGCTGGCTGTCACAAGCAGGCTTGTAACCCCGGTGATCACAGATGAGGCTATCACGTAGAGACCGAGATTGTCAGAGCCCGACGGTGATTGCCCTTCAATCATGGCTGTAAGGCTTTGCAATTGTGGGATGGCCAGCAGATACTGGACGACATATGCTGTTCCATAGAGAATAGCGCTGATGTAAAGGATCGGGACTGAATTGACCTTATATACACGCGCTATCTCCTTGATAAGGCCGCCGAAGGATCTTGGTCCAAGAATGCTCTCAACGGCGTATGATACGGACCGTCGTTGAGTCTCCTGAGGCTGGGGGCGTGCCTTGGGGACCATGTAGGCAGGTTTGGCATCGACTTCGCTGGCTGTGGCAGGAACTTCAACATATGAGCCGCAACTCCAGCAGAAAGCGGTGTCACCTACACGCAGGAACTGAACAACAATCTCATTTTTGCATGACGGGCAAAGAAAACTGAGAGCCAAAGTTGAACCCGCCTGATCTTGGACCTCACTTGTCATCATAGGTCGCCGCTCCTCAGTAAGTCAATCTCTTTTCGGCGTCGAAGCCAAAACCCGCAAATCCCCGCAAATGGGGTCGGAGCCAAAAACGTGCAAAAACGTGCCCGGAACGTGCCCGGCTCCATCACGGCATACTCGACATGAACCTTGACCACCCTCTGGTCAAACATGCCAATCCTTGCTCATTCTTGGCGATCGTGGGCCGAGCAGCATTTTGCCTGGAATTCGGGTCGAAATCTGGTTGAAATGGTCATTGCCAGGTTTTAGGTTTAATTATGTCATTATGTGATGGGGACCACGCAGTCGATGTAACAGTGTTTCAGAGAGGTGAAAGTCTTGAGGCTTGGCATTGTGAGCGATAGCCATGGCAATCTTGATGGGTTGAAGCTTGCAATAACCAGTATGCTCGAGGATGAACCTGTCGATCTTTTTATCCATCTTGGTGATGATTTCGACGACGCCCTTATCTTCGAGGAGTATGAACAGAAGTATCTGAGGGTGCCTGGTGTATTCAGCGACTACTATCGGCATCGTTCAATTGCCAACAGGCTGATCAAGGAATTTGAAGGATGGTGTTTTCTCTTAAGCCACACCGAGGTCTCCCATCCAAACGATCTCCCAGGGGATCCCAAGCCGGAAGACCTCATCTCAAATCGGCAGGTGGACGTTGTGCTTCATGGACATACACATATCCCCAGGCTTGAAAGCAGGGAAGGGATACTTTTTGTCAATCCCGGGCATCTAAAGGTTAAGGATAAGAAGGGTATGCCGCCCAGCTATGCAGTTGTTGAGGTTGCCACTGACCTCATAAGAGGCAGGATAATTGGGCTCGGAAGCGGCAGTGAGATGGCGAGCATCGAAATAACGAGGGATCGGGATTAGACCTCAAAGGTTAAATTGAACGAAAGCCACAGGGGAGATGAGCCGATTAAGCCATTGATGACATCTTCATGGTATGACTCACTGAGAATTCGAACCAGACGACTTGGCTTCTGGTTACTCGTTGGACTTGCTGTCTTGACGCCATCGATATCCTACGCCTACATTGGACCGGGTGCTGGATTTGCCTTTCTTACGTCTTTTCTGGTCCTTTTTGCCACTTTCTTTGTCGCTTTTGTATTTTTTGTAACCTGGCCTATCAGATTTCTTATCAAGCGGATTCGGAGGCGTGGAGCAGTCCCAAAGGGTAAGGTTGACCGAGTCATTGTCGTTGGCTTTGACGGACTGGATCCTGAAATAGTTGACGATCTCCGGGCCAAAGGGAAACTGCCGAATATCAACGAGATCATCGAGGCTGGAAGTTTCAAGCGGATGCGCAGCACATGCCCGCCGATCTCTCCCGTCGCCTGGTCTTCGTTTTCAACGGGTGTCAATCCAGGTAAACATAACATCTTTGACTTTCTAGCTCCTGAACGGCATTCCTATATGTCGAAGCTCTCATCGGCTGACATAAGACCACCATCACGATGGCTTTCACTCGGACGCTATCGTATTCCCCTCTCGAAGCCATCTTATAGGTCGCTTCGCAAGAGCAAGCCTTTCTGGACAGTTCTTTCTGAGCATGAGATCTTCAGTTCGGTTATACGAGTTCCGATAACCTTCCCACCTGATAGATTCGGAGGCGTATTGCTTTCTTCGCTGTGTGTCCCAGATCTGAGAGGTACCCAGGGGAGTTTCAGTTTTTATACGACGAATGACAGGGCGGTCAATGACTATACTGGTGGTTTTGCCTACAGGCTTGCGAGGGTCAATGGTGGCTACGAGGGTGATCTGATCGGTCCCGAAAGCATCATGGTCAAGGACGGAGGACCGCTCAAGCTGCGATTCAAACTGATTCCGAATGACGACGGATCCACTGCCAAGCTGAGAATTCGAGATAGTGTCTGGAATCTCCAGCTTGGGAAGCATTCACCATGGATCACGCTCGAGTTCAGTGCAGGCCTGGGGGTTAAGGTTAGAGGAATAAGTCGGTTCATCCTTAGATCGCTGAAGCCTGACGTTGAGCTATATGTGACGCCTATAAACATAGATCCTGAAAAGCCAGCGATGCCGATATCGCATCCATTTTCCTATTCGGTCTATCTTGCCAAACTCCTGGGTCCATATGCAACTCTCGGATTGGCTGAAGACACATGGGCTCTTAACGAACGCATAATCGATGAAGATCAATTCCTTGAGCAAGCTTATCTGATAAACGATGAGCGCGAACGCATGTTCTTCAATGAACTTGAGAAGGTTAGGCGTGGTGCAATCGCATGTGTTTTTGACATAACTGATCGGATTCAACATATGCTCTGGCGCTACATTGACCCCGATCATCCAGCCAATCGTGACAAGGAAAGCCAGCGCCACAGGGATGCCATAGAGAAACTCTACATCAAGGTTGATGAGATAGTCGGCAAGTTGCGTAAGTACATTGACGAGCGAACCGCCTTGATCATAATGTCGGATCATGGGTTCAAGGGCTTCCGAAGAGGTGTCAATCTCAATTCATGGCTCAAGAAGGAAGGCTATCTCCATCTTAAGGAAGGTGATGAGAGTGGCGAGTGGTTTGAAGGAGTTGATTGGAGCCGTACCAAGGCCTACGCACTCGGCCTTGGTGGCGTCTATCTCAACCTCAAAGGAAGAGAATCTCAGGGTATCGTCGATCCGGCTGATGCTCCCAACCTTGTTATGGAGCTTAAGGATTTGCTCACGGGTCTCAGGGACGATGAAACAGGCGAGGTAGCAATAAAGAATGTCTATGATGCTCGAGAGGTATATTCGGGACCGTATGTTGCCGAGGGTCCTGATCTTATAATAGGCTACAATGCAGGCTACAGGGCTTCATGGGAAGGTGTAACAGGCAGGGTTACCAATGAGGTCTTCACAGACAATACCAAAGCGTGGAGCGGAGACCACTGCATTGATCCTGATTGCGTCCCTGCTGTTCTGATTTCGAATCGAAAGATCATTTCACAGAATCCGTCCATTCAGGACATCGCTCCATCGATCTTGAGTCTTCTGGGCGTTCCGGTACCTCGATATATGGATGGCCGGGTTGTGATTGAGTGATTGGGGGGAAATGATGCGAAGGGTTTTGATACTTGCCGTCATGCTGGCTCTTGTTGCTCTGGTTGTAAATTCCACCGGAGGCGACAACAAGCCAAAGCTACTGGTTCTCGGCTTCGATGGAATGGATCCGAGGATAACTCGCAGTCTTATGGCCGAGGGGAGGCTTCCCAATTTTCAGCGGCTTGCCCAGAAGGGGACTTTTACCGAGCTTGAGACCAGTGTCCCACCCCAGAGCCCTGTAGCTTGGTCAAACTTTATAACCGGTATGAATCCTGGCGGTCACGGCATCTTTGATTTCATCGCTCGTGATCCAAAAACCTACCTGCCCTATCTTTCGACTACCGTCACCGAGGACGCCAAGCGAAAGCTTAAGATAGGCAAATGGCTGATCCCTCTTTCCAAGGGCAAGGTGAAACTGCTCCGACACGGCAAATCCTTCTGGGAGATTCTTGAAGATCACGACATACCTACAGTTGTCTTGCGAGTGCCATCCAACTTTCCTCCCAGCGGCAAGACAACTCGCAGTATCTCAGGGATGGGCACCCCAGATATCCTCGGCACCTACGGCACTTTCTCCTTCTACACAACAAAACCATATGTGATAACCGAGGAAACCGGAGGGCGAATCTACATCGTTGATAGCTTTAACAACAAAGTGGAGACCAAGATAGTCGGTCCACCTAACACTTTTCTCGAAGGCAACCCCGATGCAGAGCTCCCTCTGACCATCTACCTCGACCCAGATTTCCCGGTTGCCAAGATTGTGATCGAGGATACCGAGCTTATCCTGAATGAGAAGGAGTGGAGTGACTGGGTTACATTGAGATTCAAGATGATGCCCTTCGCAAGTGTCCAGGGGATCGTAAGATTCTATCTCAAGTCGGTAAGACCCGACTTTGAACTTTACATGAGCCCGATTCAGATAGATCCGCGGGCTCCAGCTCTCCCGATTTCCACTCCTGCTGACTACTCGAAAGAGTTGGCCAAGGCGATCGGGCCATTCTACACGCAGGGAATAGCTGAGGAGACGTGGGCACTCAATGAAGGTCGCCTCAACGAAGATGAATTTCTCCGGCAGATAGAGTTCGTCTTTGATCAAACAAAGAAGATGCTTGACTATGAGCTGGATCGGTTTGACTGGGGGCTTCTCTATTGCTACTTCTCAACGAGTGACCCGCTGCAACATATGTTCTGGCGCTTCAGGGATCCTCAACATCCAATGTATGAGCCTCAGCTTGCTGAACGTTATGGCGAGACGATCGAGTATTATTACACAAGGTTAGATTCGGTTCTTGGCCATGCCATGGACAGAGTTGGGCCTGATGCAACCGTTATCGTGCTTTCGGATCATGGCTTCACGTCGTACCGCAGGAACTTCCATCTGAATACATGGCTCTACAGGAATGGCTATCTTGCTTTGCGGGATGAGTTCCGGCAGGAAAGTGATGAGTTTTTCGAGAATGTGGATTGGAGTGGCACCAAGGCGTATGCTCTCGGGATAAACTGTCTCTACATAAACCAGATAGGCCGCGAAGCTGAGGGCATCGTGAGCCCTGGACCTGAAAAGGAACATCTTCTTGATGAACTCAGAAGGAAGTTGATGGCAGTCGTTGATCCTGAAACGGGCGAGCACGTTATCGCCCAGGTCTATAAGGCTGAGGACTGGTATAGCGGTGAGTGTGTTGATGAGGCGCCTGATTTGGTGGTTGGATACAATGCAGGCTATAGAGGCTCCTGGGAAACTGCCCTCGGCAAGGTCACCCGTACCCTGATAACTGATAATAACAAGGCATGGAGCGGTGACCATTGTATGGCTAAGGAGGTAATTCCAGGTGTCCTCTTTGCGAGCAAGCCGATCGCCAATCCGCAGCCTGCACTTTATGATCTTGCACCGACGATTCTGGGCGAGTTTGGAATCTCTGCCACGCCTGAGATGGTGGGGTCCGATCTATTTGATCGCATCGCTCAAGGAAGGTAAAGGAGGATGGCCATGTTTGGGGGCGCTAAGATAAAGATTGAAAAGGATCTTTATGAGAGGGCGAAGAAGGTTGCTGGTCTCGCTGGTTACTCATCGGTGGATGAATTCATAACCCATATCATTGAGAAGGAACTTGCAAAGCTGGAAGGTGCTCAGGGTGATGACGAGATAAAGGAGCGCCTCAAGGGCTTGGGTTACATTTCCTAGGTGAGGTTTCTTCGGTGACTGGATTCTTTTCACTTCTGCTTAAGCCATTTGAAAACGGGCATGCTCATGCTGGTATGCTGTTCATCTCATTGCTAACCGGTGCTGTGATGCTTTTCCTCTTCAAGCTCACTTCAAACCAGGAGGCAATGAAGCAGGTCAAGAACAAGATAAGTGCGTACTTTCTTGAGATGAGACTCTACAAGGATGATATCTCAACGGTGATGGCATCTCAGCGCAGGATTCTCCGAGCCAACATGCAGTACATGAAACTTGCCGTTATCCCTGCTGTGGTGATGATAGTGCCTGTTGTTCTGATACTGATCCAGCTTGACCTGCGGTATTCGCATATGGGGCTGGGTGTGGGGTCAACTGCCATAGTCAAGGCCCATGTCGCTGAGGGTGTTGATCTAATGACACACCCAATTCACCTCAGGGCATCCGAAGGCATTGAAAAAGCCAGCCCTGCTGTTCGCATTCCCGCTCTGGGCGAGGTTGACTGGAAAATAAGAGTAACAAAACCAGGAGTGCACGAGGTCATTCTCGCCGATGGAACCGATGAGATCAACTTACCCATCTTCGCGACGACCAGAAGTATCCCAATCTATTCCAAGTTCGCCAAGGGCAGCCTGTTCGAAAGCATCTTCAATCCAGGAGCGCCGAGGCTCCCGGTGGAGTCTGTGCTGTCATCAGTGGAGATATCTTATCCTGAGATGAGTTTCAATTGGCGTGTGATTCATCTGTCCTGGTTCTGGTCCTTCCTCATCATATCGATGGCTTTCGGCGTCATTTTGAAATTCGTATTCAAAGTCGAATAGCGGCATTTAGAATTCAACTTGCAACGGCTTAGTCCTTGCTATAGAATCCAATAAAGTCCACGATCTTCCGAGCATTTCAGTCTGCCTGGTAAAAAGCCCGACAGGGGTCAAAATGAGCCGACTCTTGATAGTTTCCAACAGATTGCCAATTACCCTGATAAGGCGTGAGGGCAAAATGCGTGCCGAACCGAGCCAGGGGGGGCTCGTAACTGGTCTTGGGTCGGTCTATCCTTCATCTGATTCGATCTGGATTGGTTGGTGTGGGACTGCTCTCGAGAGGTTGAGGGGGCAGGAAGAGCTGGTTCAGGAGATGCTCAGGGAGAAGCACTGCCATGGTGTCTTCCTCTCCCAATATGACATAGAAAACTACTATTTCGGATTTTCCAACAAGACGATCTGGCCTCTATTCCACTACTTCCTGCTCTATACAATCTACAACAAGCACTTTTGGGAGGCCTACGTCCGGGTTAACAAAATTTTCTGCGATGAGGTTGTCAAGGTTGCCAACGAGGATGATGTTATCTGGATACATGACTACCATCTGATGCTTCTGCCGAGGCTTGTGAGGGAGAGGCTTCCGAACGCTGCGATTGGCTTCTTCCTTCATATCCCGTTTGTTTCCTCCGAGGTCTTTAGATTGCTACCCTGGCGTGAGGACATCCTGGAGGGCATTCTCGGAGCCGATCTTGTGGGCTTTCATACCTTCGACTATGTGCGTCATTTTGCAGAAAGCGTCAGGCGTATTTTGGGACTTGAGCATGACCTCGGCTACATTGCAATTGGAGATCGCAACGTAAGAGTCGATGCCTTCCCCATGGGTATTGATTATACGAAGTATTCGACTGCTGGGGAGCTACCCGGTGTTAAGGCTCATATCAAGCGCATCAGGAAGCGCGTGGGTGACCACAGAATAATCCTTTCAATAGACAGGCTGGATTACACAAAGGGAATACCTGAACGCCTCGAGGTCTTTGATCTGTTTATGGAGAAGAACCCCGAATTCAGAGAGAAGGTTACACTGATCCTGGTTGCCATTCCATCACGAACGGGTGTGGAGCATTATCGGATGCTCAAACGCAGAGTCGATGAGCTTGTTGGACGCATAAACGGCAAGTATGGCTCGATAGGATGGATGCCTGTATGGTACCTGTACCGTGCAGTCCCCTTCGAGATGCTCATAGCTCTTTATACGCTTGCCGATGTTGCGCTTGTCACACCTTTAAGAGACGGTATGAACCTCATTGCAAAAGAGTTTGTTGCAAGCAAGAGAGATGGGACGGGTGTACTTGTCTTAAGCGAGCTTGCTGGTGCAGCCAAGGAGCTGGGCGAAGCCATAATCGTGAATCCCAACAACAAGGAGCAGATTGTGGCAGCGATTCGAGAGGCACTGATGATGCCCAAGGAGGAGCAAATTGAGCGTAATCGTCGAATGCAACAGCGCCTTGCCAGATATAGCATAGGTGGGTGGGTTGGGGACTTCATCGGCTGTCTGGAGAAGATAAAGGCTCGCCAGCGCGAACTTGCTATAACCCGGCTCAGTGAAGACCTGATTGCCAGAATGGTTGACGACTATCGAAAGAGCAAAGATCGTCTGATTCTTCTTGACTACGATGGAACTCTTGTCCCGTTCAGTGATCATCCACGCAGGGCTCGCCCTGACAACGATGTTATTCCTCTGATTGAGACACTTGTTAAGATTCCTGGCAATGAGGTCGTTATTATTAGTGGGAGGGATAGGGAGACACTTGAGGAATGGCTCGGCAATCTGGATGTGGGGCTTGTGGCTGAACACGGTGTTTGGATAAAGGAGCGAGGATCGGACTGGCAGATGATCGAGCGTTTGAGCAACGATTGGAAAGATGAGATACGTCCCGTACTTGAGCTCTACGCCGATCGCACCCCCGGGGCTTCTGTTGAAGAGAAAGGCTATTCCCTGAGCTGGCATTATAGAAGAGCGGACCCAGGGCTTGCTTCGGTAAGAGCCAGAGAGTTGCGTGAAGACCTCACCAATCTAACCTGCAATCTAAGTGTTGGGATACTCGAGGGGAGCAAGGTAATTGAGGTGAAGGACGTCAATGTCAACAAGGGAAGAGCAGCCGATCACTGGCTCGGAAAGAAAGATTGGGATTTTGTGATTGCGATTGGTGACGACTGGACAGATGAAGATATGTTTGCGGTTCTGCCAGAATCAGCTTATTCAATTAGGGTCGGTATGAGTGTGAGCAAAGCCAAGTACAATGTGAACTCGTACAGGGATGTAAGGGCGCTACTTACCAGATTGAGGGATGCCTATGCGCAGTCTTGAGGACTACAGACACATTGTTGGTGAGGAAGTGATTTCCTCGATCTATCGAAAGGCGAGAGCCCTCTATGGCATTAAGGTCATTAACATCAATTCGACATTTTACGGGGGTGGGGTTGCCGAGATCCTGAATAGCCTGGTACCGCTTATGAACGATGCGGGTGTCGAGGCGGATTGGCGGATCCTTCGCGGGACAACTGACTTCTTTGACATCACCAAGAAATTCCACAATGCGCTCCAGGGCGATCAGATAAATCTTACGCCGATGAAGCAGCGGCTTTACACCCAGGCGAGCGAGACCTTCGCATCGTATTGCCATATTGACGATGATTGTGTGATAATCCACGATCCCCAGCCACTGCCGCTGATAAAGTACTTCAAGAAAAAGCAGCCATGGGTTTGGCGCTGTCATCTAGATCTGTCTGAGCCAAATACGCAGCTCTGGGAGTATCTCAAAGGATTTATTCTAAGATATGACATGGTTATAATCTCATGCCCAAGGTATCGCAGAGAGGATCTTCCAGTCTTCCAGCGAGTCATCTATCCAGCCATTGATCCACTTTCGCCAAAAAACATGGAACTTACCAGGGCGACCATAAGCAAGTACCTCAAGAAATTCGGGATTCCAACGGATAAACCCATAGTGAGTCAGGTCTCCCGCTTCGACAAGTGGAAGGAACCCGATAAGGTTCTCGATATCTTCGAGATGGTAAGGCGCAAGGTTGATTGTCGCCTCGTGCTGTGTGGAAGCATGGCGGCTGACGACCCCGAAGGACAGCAGGTTTATGAACGCGTCAGGAGAAAGGCTAACAGCATGATTAGATCGGGTGATGTGATTCTGATAACGAGTGAGAACAACATCCTTGTGAACGCCCTGCAGCGAAGCTCGGCTGTTGTCATTCAGAAGTCAAGCAAGGAAGGTTTTGGACTTAGCGTGACCGAGGCCCTTTGGAAGGGTAAGCCAGTTGTGGCTTCAAATGTTGGCGGTATATCGCATCAGATTATTGACGGCGAGAGCGGATTCCTCTTACCATCGAGCGAGAGGCAGGAATTCGCCAAGCGAGTGATAGAACTGATAAAGCAACCAGAACTTGGTGAAAAGCTGGGAGAGAAAGGTCGAGCCTACGTGCGTGAACGCTTTCTGATAACAAGGCTTCTCTCGGATCACCTCGATCTCCTGAATGATTTGATGAAATAGACCCACTGCACCTGCCAGTTGACCACGATTTCCCCAAGCAGGCAACCTCTCCAAGTTGTTGACAAGAGCACCGGTAGCGAGTAGGCTGGGGAAGGATGTACGTCAAGGGGGTGTGATATGACCAAGGACAGGATGATCGAGGGCATTATGCGAGCAAGTGGGATTTCCAAGGCTAACGTTGAGCGCTTCTACGATGGGCTGGTCACACTTGCCAAGAAGGAGCTACAGTCAAAAGGTGAGTTTGTCCTTCCCGGGCTTGGAGCTTTTAAGGTAAGGGTTCGTAAGGCTCGCATTGC
Organism: bacterium; assembly: GCA_025774405.1. GTDB lineage: Bacteria > Arandabacterota > Arandabacteria > Arandabacterales > Arandabacteraceae > JALGWB01. The sequence goes on along the minus strand of JALGWB010000004.1, from coordinate 4,033 downwards.
CAGAAACCCACGGACGGGCGAACCAATCAAGGTTCCATCCAAGAAAGTCGTCCGTTTTGTACCGTACTCAAGCCTGAAATCGCTGTTTGTGAAGAAAGAGGAACCGCCATCAAATACTGGTGAAAGCCTTGTTTAGGATTAAGCATGAGGCACTGATTTTGAGGGTGTGATGCAAGTTGGTTTAATGAACAACCCCAGGATTGATCCTGTCAGTGAGATAGATTTCTTTGCTTTGCACAACTTTGATTTTGTTGATCTGACACTCGAATTTCCCGCTGCCCATATCAGCATCATCGATCGAGAGGCGGTGCTCAAGAAGATCAAAGCGACCCAGCTCGGTGTCATCGGACACACAACCTACTATCTCCCCTTTGCCTCGCCAATAAATAGTGTTCGCGAAGCTGCAATTGGTGACGTTATCGAGACCTTGAGGTTTTTCGCGGAGGCCGGTGCAAAGCTTGTTACTGTCCATCCTGATCCAGGCGTAGGTCCAATCGATGCACAGACAACGATTGGTCTGAATGCAATGAGTTTCAAGATAATCTCTGATGAAGCACGCAAACATGGACTCACCATTGTGGTTGAAAATGTCCCAGGGATGTTCTCAAACCCGGAAGCTCTCAAGGAGATTTTCAATCAGGTTCCTGAACTGGGCTTTCATCTCGATGTTGGACATGCGTTCATAGGTCGAGATCGTTTCAAACATCTACTCGGATTGTTTAAGGATAGGCTGCTGCATATCCATCTTTCCGATAATCGCCTACGTGAGGACGACCATATGCCGCTTGGGGCAGGCAATATCAAGTGGGAGGAGGTCATCACCAGCATAAAGGCAACAGGTTATGATGGCACCTTTACGCTCGAAGTCTTCTCCGTCGATCGTAGATATGTGCTTGCAAGCAGAGACAAGTTCCTGGAGCTCTGGCGGACGTGAACGGGGGCCCAGGGTTGAAAAAGGGCTCTCAAGCAGTTATATTGATAAGATCGCATGACGAGCCTGAGAGAGCACAATATAGGTCGGGGTGATGCCAATAACGCTTGATCGAATGACAAAAGGAACCAAGGGTAGGGTTGTTTCAATCGCTGGTGGCAGGGGCGCTGTGCTTAAGCTTGCTGCTCAGGGCATAGCACCAGGTATGACGATTGAGAAGGTCGGTCATTTGAGAGGTGGTCCCATACTTGTCAAGGTTGGTCAGAATCAGGTTGCCATAGGCAAGGGTCTGGCCAGCAAGGTCATCGTCAGGGTCGTCACTGAGTGAAACGCATACTCCTAGTTGGCAATCCCAATGTCGGCAAAAGCGTTATCTTCACCAAACTCACCGGAGTCAATGTCTGTGCTTCCAATTACCCGGGAACAACCGTCGAGTTCTGTCGTGGTTCAAGCATCATCGGCAGCGAAGAGGTCGAGATAATAGACGTTCCTGGTGCCTACAGCTTGGAGCCAACCAATAAGGCTGAAGAAGTCGCAATTGAAATGCTTTCCGAAGGGGACGTAATCATCAATGTCGTCGACGCCACCAATCTTGAGCGGAATCTCTTTCTAACCACTCAGCTGCTTGAGCGAGATACCCCGCTTGTCGTGGCTCTCAATATCTGGGATGAAACCAAGCACCGTGGGATTGAGATCGATGTCAAGCGGCTTTCTGAGCTACTTGGTGTTCCTGTGATACCGACCAATGCTCGAAGCGGCTTTGGACTTGACCATCTCGTAAGGGCTCTAAAACATGCGACCACTCCCATGATTGAACCCTTGACGGTGGATGAGCGGTGGCAACGTATTGGGAAGATAATCAGTTCAGTTCAGCGCATCCGCCATCATCACCATACCTTTCTTGAGGGGCTCGAGGATGCGAGCATCCATCCTGTTAGCGGCTATATTGTCGCAGCTCTTGTGATAGCAGTGACTTTTGCAATCATCAGACTTATTGGCGAATCTCTGATTGGATACATACTCGACCCATTCTTTGAAAAGGCGTACATGCCGCTTTTGCTGAGGGTGAGCGATTACCTTGTGGGTCATCCTTTGCTCCACGATGTGCTCGTTGGCAAGCTGGTCGAAGGCACTATCAATTTCAAAGAATCGTTTGGTTTGCTATCAACCGGGCTCTATGTACCGATAGGTATGGTGCTTCCCTATGTTGTTGCATTCTACTTCATGCTGGGTTTGCTTGAGGACATTGGTTACTTGCCGAGGCTTGCTGTTTTGCTTGATGGCTTCATGCATCGGCTCGGGCTTCACGGCTACTCGATAATCCCTTCGCTGCTGGGGCTGGGTTGTAATGTCCCGGCGCTACTTGCAACCCGTGTTCTTGAAAGCCGCCGTGAGCGCTTCATTGTTGCCACCCTCATCTCAATCGCAGTCCCATGTGCAGCACTTCAAGCCATGATTGTGGGTTTACTTGCTCCCTTTGGTATGAGATACGTTGCACTGGTCTATGCCGTGCTCTTTCTGGTCTGGCTTGGATTGGGGCTGATCATAAGACTCTTTACGCGAGGCTTCATTCCTGCGCTCCTGATCGAGATACCACCCTATCGCCAACCATATCTCAGAAGCCTGCTGATGAAATTCCGTATCCGGGCTCTTGGGTTCCTTAAAGAGGCTGTACCTGTGGTGATAGTCGGTGTTGGTGTGGTGAATGTCTTTTATGCCCTTGGAATCCTCGACCACATTGCCAGATTTACTTCACCTATCATTACCAAACTCCTTGGACTTCCTCGTGAAGCTGTGATTGCTGTTGTTATTGGTTTCTTGAGGAAGGATATTGGGGTTGGTATGCTGGCGCCCCTCAATATGACGCTCAGGCAGCTTGTCGTGGGGTGTGCCACCCTCGCAATGTTTTTCCCGTGCATTGCCACTTTCGTGGTCATGTTCAAGGAGCTCGGTCCCATCAACACTGCCAAATCCATCGGCATCATGGTGCTTACGGCATTTGTTGTCGGTGGCCTGCTCAACGCTCTTCTATGGTTCTAACATGGGTCTCAAGGGTTTCCTCTCTGGTCAGGCTTTCCAAGTTTTGAGTTGACGCCCTCAAAGCCTCGGCTAAAATCCTTAAGTACACAACTGCTCCTCCAGGACTGGCCCTAAGATTTGAGATGTAAGGAGGTTAAGAATGGAAGATCTCACACCAACTCAGGCTCCTTCAGCTTCGCCCTCTGATCAGCTCGTGAGGCAATTGAGCGAAAATGTGGCTCGAAGCAGTGGCTGGATGAAGTTTCTCGGAGTTCTTACAGTCATCCAGGGGGTCCTCTTAATCTTCACAATCTGGGGCATTCTCATCTGCTGGCTTCCAATCTGGCTGGGGATCATCCTGTTCAAGGCTGGTGACGATGCAGAGACCGCCTCACGTGGGGCTCCCAAACGCCTGCTTGACTATGTGGTGAGGCTCAATCGTTACTTCCAGCTACAGGGAATCCTTGCCCTCATCATGATAATCCTCGGGCTGATTGCTCTGTTTGTGGCAGGCATGACACTCTTCACCATGATGAGACACATGTAAGAGCGAAGCAGCCCAAGGTAGTGTACGATAGTGTTCACAGATTTGGTATTGAACGATAAGGAGAGGGGTGTATCCTCCGGGAAAAAAGCCTTTTGAAGGAAAGGAGACACCCCATGAAAGAACTGTACTTAGATCATAGGATATCGATCAGGTTCGGCAAGAGTTCGGGAAGGGATGATACATCGTAACCCCCTTGGGAGCAAATGAGAGATTCCCTGCCTGTGCGATGCACGCAGACAGGCCTGCCTGCGTGCATCGCACAGGCAGATCGGAAGCCGCCTTGGTGTAGGTCTCTCCTTGTACCTTCGAGCTCACTGCCACAGTCGGTCTGTATGGTAGTGGTGTGTTTCAAGGCTCCATAGGCTTTGAGGTGCTGGAGGAAGCATTTTATCAAGGCGATAGAGTGAGTGACGGAGTATTCCTGTCACTGACGGGATTATCTTAGACAGAAGTGACGGGATAAAAGTGGACACCTGCGTTTGTAGAGAAGTTGTGTTGGGGAGTTACTTGTAGAGCATGAAGCCTCCCCTGGGTTA
>JALGWB010000145.1 GCA_025774405.1 bacterium | reverse complement strand
CAGTCAATCAGCGAGAGATAGTAGCGTGGAATACGCATTGGATGAATTTTTACGATATGGCGGAGCTGTTTGATTGTCCGTCTGTCAGCATTAACATAGGGCAGTATTCGATCAATCGTGGTAGCGCTCTTTCGCAGTTCCCTCTCCCAGTTCAATAGGCTCACCTCCTCAGGATAGACCGGATCGGTACGGTCCGGTGGAGTGTTGAAGGATAGTCGCCCGAAGATCGAGCTAGTTAATCTAATAAATTTCGCTCGGCTTGGCAAGCTTCGTATGGTTGTTGTGGCGGTTCTAAGCCGAGCCACCCCTGCAGTTCTGAGCAGCTTCCCTCAATCTGTCTGCGAGCGATGATAGCCTCTTGTCGGCTCTTACGTTGCGCACAGCAAGCGCAAGTGCCTTACGTGTTCCGACAAGCACCACCAGGTCTCTCGCCCTCGTCACAGCCGTATAGAGAAGGTTCCGGTGCAGCATTATGTAGTGCTGAGTAATCACTGGCATAACGATACACCTGAACTCACTCCCCTGACTCTTATGGACAGTTATGGCATAGGCCAGGGCGATTTCATCGAGTTCGAATCGGTCGTAGGCTATTTCATAATCAAACCTGATAATCAACTTGTCTTCCTCGACATCGAAATCGAGAACCTCACCAAGGTCACCATTGAAGACCATCTTGTCATAGTTGTTTCTGAGCTGCATAACCTTGTCGCCTACTCTGAATCTGGTTTCACCAAACCTGGCTCCCAGAGGATTGATAGCATGTTGAAGCCTGGCATTGAGACTGGTTGCACCCGCCTCGCCCTTGTACATGGGTGAGAGCACCTGAATATCGGCTCGACTGTCAAAGCCGTACTTTCCAGGCAGCCGTCTTGAGCAAATGTCCACGATTGTTTCAGCAACATCGGCAGGATGCTCCTTTTCGATGAGAAAGAATTCACCTGCTCTTTTACCTAAGACAGGAAACTCACCAGCGTTTATACGGTGGGCGTTTTCGACAATCTCACTACCAGCATCCTGTCTAAAAATACGGGTTAGCCTGCACACAGGCACAGTACCAGCAGCAATGATATCATTGAGAAAGTTACCGGGACCGACTGGCGGCAGTTGATCAACATCACCAACGAAGATAACACCCGCCTCCTCCGGGATTGCTTCCAGGAGAGAGGCAGCAAGCGAGATATCAAGCATCGAGGCCTCATCCACAATCACGACGTCCGCATCGAGCGGATTACTGGAGTTTCTACGAAAGACGCCGTCTTGCGGACTGAATTCGAGAAGCCTGTGGATCGTCTTAGCCTCGGAGCCTGCCAGCTCACTCATGCGCTTTGCAGCCCTTCCAGTTGGGGCTGCTAAAAGAACTCTGCGGCCTCCCATTTCATGCAAGGTGACCAGAGCCCGTATGATGGTCGTCTTGCCAGTGCCGGGTCCACCCGTTATCACCAGGACCTTCGATGTCACTCCAGCCCGGATCGCCTCAATCTGAGATGTGTGCAGGTGGATCTCTTGTTCGCTCCCAATACGCTCAAGCAGGTGGTCATCGATCGAGTGTGACCAGTCCGGTGTAGAAGAAGCAAGCTGGACCAGCTTCGAAGCTATTACCCGCTCGGCCTCATAGAGCCCGGGTGGGTAAACCCTTTCGCCTTCCCGTACGATTCGCCTCTCGCTCTCAAGTGCCTGAAGAGAATCTCTGAAACTATCCTCCCCTGTCCCCAGAATGCCCATGCATCGACTTTCCAGAAACTCCAGAGGCAAATAGACATGGCCTTCCTCAACAGCCTGGGATAGGGTGTATTGTATCCCAGCTTTGATTCTCAAGGGTGAGTCGGGTGCGATGCCAATCCTGGAAGCTATCCTGTCAGCTGTGCTGAAACCGATACCCCAGACTTCAGCAGCAAGCCGGTATGGATTCTCTTTCAAAACTCTAAGAGCATCATTCCCGTAGTGCTTGTATATGCGGACAGCAGTACTTGCAGGGATCCCGTGGGACTCCAGGAACACGACCAGTTCACTAACTCCCCGGTGCTCCCGCCAGGCCTGCTTTATTGCTGCAATCCGCTTCCCTCCAATGCCTGGAACCTCCCTCAGCCTGTTGGGTTCTTTGTCGATAATCTCAAGTGTCCGTTTCCCGAATCGGCGCACTATGCGCTCAGCCATTGCCTCACCTATACCCGAAATCAGATTCGACGACAGGTATCTGACGATACCATCTGTGGTGTCAGGAGGAACCAGGCGATAGGCCTCAACACTCAGCTGGGGACCGTATTTCGGATGAGAAACCCATCTACCGTTACAGGTAATGCGATCACCGGGAGCAACTCGAGCAAAATAGCCAACACAGGTCACCAGTCCACCAGATTCAACTTCTAGACGCAAGACAGTGTAGCCATCCTCAGCTCGAAATGTGACCCTGCTGACTGTACCTGTAAGCTCGACCCTTTGACTGTCTTCCATGCTCACTCTGTCTGTTTCAACCCCGGCTCTTACCGAGTGGCCTCAAACCAGGCTGGAAAGACCTGTTGGTAGGCAAACCTCGATACACTCTCCATCCCTGATCATATCCCGATCTGGGGGGATGTGCAAAAGGCAATTCGCTCTAATCAGAGCGACCACATCCAGTCCGGATGAGCAGGTCACTGGTTTTACTTCGAAATTCTCCTCCAGATGACCAAGCATCCATGTTGACCTGCCCTTGAGACCAGCCACCTCTCCTCTAAGTCTCGTCTGGAAACGTAGAGGTGCAAGCATAGGCGCATCTAGAAGTTTGGCGAAAACCGGCCTTACCAGCACATTGAACAGAATGAAGCAACCGAGCGGCTTGCCAGGTAGGCAAAGGTAGCAGGTGGCATTATCTGTGGCAAATCTCACATGATAACCGGGTGCTGAATCCACCCCGTGGAATTTCAAGTCCGCTCCCATCTCTGTTAGCCACTCACCCACTCGGTCACCCGAGCCTTTGCCAGTTCCACCGGTGATCAGCACGAGTTGACAATCCTCAATTTGCCGTATCCTGCTACAAAACTCATCGTAACCGCCTTTTACAGTGAGATGAAAAGGGACGTCGCAAAGCGGTTCCAGCATGTGCTTGAGCAGATAGGTGTTTGATTCAAATACGCTTCCACCATCGCTACCTGATCCGAGGGATGTTATCTCGCTCCCGGTGGCAACTACAGCCACCCTCGGCCTGGTGAGAACTCTCACCATCTCAATGCCCATGGCTGCTAAGGTGGCCACCACAGCTGCGCCGACGAAGGTTCCGCGAGGTATCACCAGGGATTGCCTGCGAAAAACAGATGCTTTCGGGGCAACATGTTCACCTCGCCAAACTCTGCGCGCTATTCTGATCACATCACGATCGACGTCCGCATGTTCCCTCAAGACCACAGCGTCAGCGCCACATGGCAAGAAGCAACCAGTAGAAATCAAAGCGCATTGCCCCCTGTCCATCGTCAGATCCGGAATCTTCCCGATGGGGGTCTCGCCCATGATCTGCAATGTGACGGGTGCATCCGGCGAAGCAGTTGCGGTGTCACCGGCAATCAGGCAAAACCCATCAACAAGCGATGTATCAGCCTGAGGATAGTCAAAGCTCGCCATCACATCTACTGCTGTTATCATGTGGTGGGCTTCCTCAAGCGTGACGAGCTGCTGCTTCGGCTGGTCAAGGCTGCTGGCTACGATTTCAACAGCTTTCTCTAGACCAACTGCTTTAGGACAAGCCATTTCGCGGCAAGGCTAACACTGACCAGGAAGTCTGTCAAGCCGACCTAAGACCAGACGCCAGGAATGTTTTCACCACAGAATTCGCAGTGTCCAGCTTTGATCCTGATGCTCCGCACAGAATAGCCCCATCTATGGATTATCCGCTTGCCACAGGAAGGACAGTAGGTTGACTCTCCCGGATGCCCTACTGGCACATTACCAACATAGGCGAATTTTAGCCCCTTGGACAAGGCAACGTCACGCGCACGTTCAACCGAGGCAACAGGGGTCGGTGGAAGGTTCTTTAGTTTATAGGTTGGATAGAAACGGGTGAAATGGACAGGCACATCATCGCCGACATTCCGCAGGATCCAGAGGCACATCTTCTCGATATCCTTGGGATCATCATTGAGAGTCGGTATGATCAGATTGACGATTTCCAGCCATGTGCCACGCTCCCTGACAGTGACAATCGTGTCGAGAACCGGCTTAAGACTGGCCGAACAGATCCGGGAATAGAAATCATCACTGAAGCTCTTCAGATCCACCTTGATCGCATCCATGCCGGCAGTAAGCTGCAGCAGTGGTTGCTTGTTCACATAGCCAGCAGAGATCATCACACTCCTTATATTCCTTTTCTTACCTTCCGAAGCGCAATCCATCATGAACTCGTAGAAGACTGTCGGCTCGTTATAAGTATAGGCGATGGTGGGGCATCCATACCTTGCTGCAAAGTCAGCGATTTTGACTGGCCGCAGATCAACGGCATTGACATTTTCAGGTTGCTGCTGCGATATCTCCCAGTTCTGACAAAACTTACACGTCAGATTGCAGCCGGCTGTCGCTATCGAGAAGGCTGTGGTGCCTGGCAGGAAGTGAAACAGAGGTTTCTTCTCAATAGGATCAATATGATACGAGCACACTCTGCCATAGACCAGGGTGTAGTACTTTCCGTCAATGTTTTGCCTAACCCGGCAGAATCCACGACTGCCAGGGCCCACGACGCACTCACGTGGGCACACAAGGCAACGGACCACATTGCCCTCGAGAATCTCATAGAAGCTGGCTTCTGATTGGAATCGCTGTCGGTTGCCAGCTGCAAGGCTTTCAAAGGGGATGCACACACTAGCGGTAGCTAAACACAAGCCCTGTAGGAATTCCCGACGCCTCATCCAGCACCTGACCTCTCGAAACAGAGCAAAGGTTCCTATCTAATTGGTAAGCGTCATCGATGGGCTTGTCAAGAAAGGAAAGGATTGTGCCTCCGCCGCGGGGAAAACGAAGGCACAATCCCGGGGAAAGTCATCGGTGCATCATCACATTCTGCATCCTGCGCTTTCGCAACAACCTCCGCATCTTCTCAATGGCACGCTTTTCAATCTGCCGAATGCGCTCACGCGTAATTCCAACTATCCTGCCTGTCTCAGCAAGTGATCGCATGGTTCCATCCTCAAGACCGAAGCGATAGGCTAGGATACTGCGCTCTCGCTTTGAGAGATGACTCAACAGAGACGCCAGTGTAGTTGCATCTATCCTGCTCAAGGCTGTCTCATCAGGCAGTTTATGCTCGTTATCGGGAATTACATCGTGCAGATTGAATTCACTATCAAAACCACACGGTGAATCAAGAGAGAAAGTGATTGATGCATTTGCGACCTGTGCATAGCGCCTGGGCGAAACCCTCAATCTTTCGCAGATTTCTTGCTCGGAAGCCTGTGATCCAGAGTGCCTGAGGGATTGATCATCGAGATCACGGGCCCTCCTTAGAATCTCAAGTACATTGGCTGGTAATCTTACCGTCCTGCTATGATTGGCGAGTGTCTTGGTTATGGCCTGCCTTATCCACTTGGAGGCATATGTGCTGAATCGAAATCCCTTTTCATGCTTGAAACGCTCGACAGCCTTTATCA
>JALGWB010000144.1 GCA_025774405.1 bacterium | reverse complement strand
GCCACCTTCACGACATTCAGTTTCCTGGGTTTCAGGTTCGTCCTCATCTACCTCCTCAAGCATTGGATTGGTAATCAGCTCATGCTTGAGGATCTGCTGGAGCTCAAGGGCGGGTACCTGCAGCAGCTTGATAGCCTGCTGCAGCTTCGGAGTCATTACGAGTCGCATCTCCTGCCGCTGCTGCTGTCTCATGTCCTGCCGGATTTCCATCAATCGTCCTCCATATCGATTCGCCTATTTGAGTGAGAACCGCTCGCCAAGATATGCCTCCCGAGCAAGGGGATTGTTAGCCAGTTCCTCCGGCCTGCCTGAAACCAATATCCTGCCTTCAGCCATGATGTAGGATCGATCAGTTATCGAAAGCGTTTCTCTGACGTTATGATCGGTGATCAACAATCCTATTCCCTTCTGTTTGAGGCTTGCGACTATCGACTGAATATCCTGAACAGCGATTGGATCAATCCCTGAAAATGGTTCATCAAGCAACATGAATCTCGGATTGGTAACGAGTGCCCGGGCTATCTCAAGACGCCTGCGCTCACCACCTGAAAGCATGTACGCTTTTGACTTGCGTAAGTGTTCGATTCCCAACTCACTGAGCAACCGATCCAGCTCTTGTTCGATCTGTTCCTTCCCGAGGCTTAAGGTTTCAAGAATTGCCCTTATATTGTCTTCAACAGAAAGCTTCCGAAACACGGACGGCTCCTGAGAAAGATAGCCCAATCCCATCCTTGCTCTCACATACATGGGTAAGCCCGTCACATCCTTGCCATCGAGATAAATGTGACCTCCCTCGGGTCGAACAAGCCCCATGATCATGTAGAAGGTTGTGGTCTTGCCAGCTCCATTCTGCCCGAGCAATCCCACGATCTCACCCTGTCTCACCACCAGACTGATCCCATCGACCACCTTTCGTCCACGATAGGCCTTAACTAGATTATCGGTTCGAAGTGCCTGCGGATTCATCTTTCTCGCTACCTTTGTCTGGCTTGATTGTGGCTTTCATCTGCCGCAGAATTGTGAAAGTGCCGAGGTCAGGATCACCTCGAAACCCCCAACCTGTCAGAATATCGTCCTTACGCGTTATCTTGACGGAATCATCCGAGACTATTTGCCGCTCAGAGTTTAGCCAGGTCAGCTTTGACGTCTCCAGTTTAATACCTTCGGCACTCGTAACCACCACGTGACCCCTCGCCTCCATGTCGTCACTCTTCCTATTGAGCTTCCCATAGTCGGCCTTAAGTATTGATCGCACCTGGCCGTTCTCATCATAGAAGGTAACCTCGACTGACTTGGCTTCCAACAGGTTGCGCCGATCATAGAGGTAGGCGCTGTCGGCCCTCATCGTCCAATCCTTTCTACCGAGCGCCGTCTCAGTTATCTCAAAGTTGGTGATTATCTGGTCCGGCATCAATCTACTCCGTCCACTGATCCCGCCCTGCTCCTGCTCACGGGAACAGTCATTGACCAGCAGACAAAGAGCTATGCCCACAATGCTCAGACTCAGTTGTAGATTTCTCCCTGCACCGATTTCCATCTCTTATGCATCCACACCCACTGCGTCGGGCTCCGTCTGATGAAATCTTCAACAGCTTTTGAACAAAGTTCCACATCCCGCTTAAGCGAGTCATCACCACCGTTTATTTCAATAGGTTGCTTCACCTCAATCTCGTAGGTTCCCTCATCGGTCATAAGCATTGCCAGTGGCACAATTGCGGCGCCTGTCCGTGCAGCCAGCTTGACAGGACCAACTGCGGTCTTGGCAGGCTTGCCGAGGAAATCAACCAACACGCTCTCAACAGAGGTGTCCTGATCTATGAGGACACCAAGGATCTCACCACGTTTGAGACAGCGAAATGCTCCTATCAAACCTCCTGATCTATCCAGAACCCTTAGCCCCACATCCCTTCTCACCTCTACCAGAAGCCTGTTGAGCCTTGAATCCTTGAGTGATGTCGCGAGTACATTGATGGGATAACCCATCATCGAGAGGTAAGCTCCCAGCAGTTCCCAGTTACCAACATGCCCGGTCAGCGCAATCACTCCCCTGCCTCTGGCAAGCGCCTTGTCAAGGTTCTGCATACCCCGTACAACCACCACACGCTTCAACCATTCAATGCCCCTCCTGCGAGTCTTCACAACATCGTATGCAAAAGCCCCCATGTTGGCAAATGTGGCCTTGGCCACAGTCTGTATATCTTTATCGGAAACCTCTGAGCCGAAAGCGACCCTCAAGTTGGCGACTGCTATTCGGCGCGAGTTTCTGAAAAGATAGTAGCAAAGTTTGCCGAGGCTTCTGTAAAGTGACTTACCCAGTTGCGCAGGCAGGATTTCGCCTATCTTGACCAGTGCTTTTACGATCCCATAGGTAACCAGCCGACGTAGCCATTTCGTCCATAATGGCTTCATGATTCCACAATCGCTTTTGCGCTGTAAATGTTCAGTTGCTAGCCTGCTTGATGTTATTGCGGTGGCGGGTGGCTGTCAAGCATATACTGTGCCAAACCTATGCAATTCCTGTGCGGAGGCAGTCATGCATGTGGACGATGCCGATGGGATAACCCTGATCATCGACAATCATGAGGCAGGTGATCAAGCGGCGTGGATCCTCTTCCATTCTTTGTATGGCTCTGGCAACGAGTGCATCTGCTTCAATCGTGCGGGGGTTCCTCGTCATCACCGTGCCAACCCGTATTTCCCTAATGTCCTTCACATCAGGATGTCCCATCAATATGCGTTTTATATCACCATCGGTGATTATTCCCACGAGCTTGCCTCTATCATTCACCACTCCGGTAACACCCAGACGTTTCTCGATTATCTCCATTAGAGCCTCACGCATAGTGGCATCTTCCCTCACAAGCGGTATCTCCTCACCTGTATGCATGATATCCCTGACCTTAAGAAGCAGACGCTTGCCGAGCGATCCACCAGGATGATGAAATGCAAAATCCTCAGGCTTGAGCCCCCTTACGACGAAAATGGAGATTGCAAGAGCGTCAGCCATGGCGACTGCACAGGAAGTCGAAGCTGTCGGGGCAAGACCATAGGGACAGGCTTCCTGCCTGACGGCAACATCGAGCACAAAATCACTTTCTCGCGCCAGCTCCGACGAGGCATTACCGGTTATGGCGACTATTCTGTTGCCAAGGCGCCTGAATGTGGGCAAAAGGGCAGCAAGTTCTTCACTGTTTCCGCTCTTTGAAATGGCAATGACGACATCTCTTGCTGATACCATTCCAAGATCACCGTGGACAGCCTCAACAGGATGCATGAAAAAGGCAGTGGTTCCGGTGCTGTTCATCGTGGCAGCGAGCTTCTTGCCAACGAGTCCACTCTTACCGATGCCTGTAATTATGACCTTTCCACCCCGCTCAATGCACTTGACAATCGCTTTGACAGCTTCTAAGAACTCATCTCCGATTCGCTCTTCGAGTCTTCCAATCTCTTCAGCCTCAATTCGGATGACCTTGCGGGCGGTCTCAAGCAAATTGCCCCAATTCTCCCCGAGGAATTCACTATTCACTCTCGGCCTTGCCACAATCAGTCTCCAGCGCTCAAGATGATCTCAGTAGTTCACTGAACGGTCTGCTGACACCCATCATCTTCAGAATATATTCACAGGCTTCACGCACTGCACCCGCGCCACCATTCCTTGTAGTGACGTAGGAGGCTATGGAACGAACCTCCTCAACAGCATTCGCAACCGCGATAGGAAGTCCAACTTTCTTCATGACAGCCACATCAGATAGATCATCGCCAACATATGCCACTTCACCGAATCCACAACCATGTTTTCGAATCAACTCCTCCAGGCAACTGACCTTATCACTCACTGCCTGGAAGACTTCCTCGATACCCAATTCATGCGCTCGCCGCTCAGTTGCGGAGCTCCGCCTTGCAGTTATGATGAAAGGAATGATCCCAACCTTTCTGAGCAGAGTGATCCCCATACCATCCTGAACATTGAATCGCTTGATCTCAATCCCCCCGTCGGCATAATAGATGCCACCATCCGTCAGGACTCCATCGACATCCATTCCAAACATAGTAATTGGTTTCATCACACCTTTCCCAGGTGAAGCTTTTCCACAACGGCATTTATGGCAGCCACTTCAGCGAGGAGACGTTCAGCCTCGATCAGGGGTAGCATGCTGGCAGCATCACATTTAGCTTTTCTGGGAACTGGATGGGTCTCGAAGAAAAGTCCGTCAACCCCACATGCAACTGCCGCCCGAGCCAGATGGTAGATAAACTGAGGCTCTCCTCCCTTAGGATCACTGCTAGGATAACCATAGATGCGGATGGCGTGCGTCACATCAAACACCACGGGACATCCAAGCGATCTCATTATTGGAAACGAACGCATATCAACAATAAGCCTTCTATAGCCGAAACAACTACCTCTCTCCGTCAGCAGAATGTTGTTGTTGCCCGTGCTTCTCACCTTTGACACAACACCTTTCATATCCTCAGGTGCTACGAACTGACCTTTCTTCACATTGACAGGTTTACCCGATTTACCAACAGTCACAGCAAGTCGGGTTTGCTGACTTAGATAGGCTGGTATCTGAATCACATCGAGAACCTTAGCGGCCTTACCCACCTGTTCGCTGCAATGAACGTCGGATAGGATCGGGACACCTACAGTCTGTTTGACCTCTTCGAGAATCGCAAGTCCATCGTCGAGACCAGGTCCTGCGTATGCATCAACCCTCGATCTGTTGTCCTTCTCATAGGAAGACTTAAATATGTAGTTAAAATCATATCTGTCAGCAAGCCCCTTAAGCACATTCGCTGTTGTGATACATGTCTCAAGGTCCTCGATCACGCATGGTCCGGCAATAACGGTAAATCTCAATGCCCCTATGGCGATGTCACCAACTCTGACAACATTGACACTCACTTGTCAGCATCCTCTCTTACAAGTGTCTTCATGCGAAACTTGAACTCCTTGGCTGCCGCAACGAAATCACGGAAAAGTGGATGGGCCTTGCCAGGTCGTGACTTGAGTTCAGGATGGAATTGACAGCCAAGAAACCACGGGTGTTGCCTGAGTTCAATTATCTCCACAAGATTGCCATCTGGAGAGACACCACTGATAACAAGCCCCTTCTCTTCCATCAGATCCTTGAACAGGTTATTGTACTCGTACCTATGACGGTGCCGTTCGCTTATTGAATCCGTTCCATAAGCCCGGTGTGCCAGTGTACCCGGTATCAGACGGCATGGATAAGCACCAAGCCTCATAGTCCCACCCATCTGCGAGATACCCTGCTGCTCAGGCATCAAGTCGATTACCGGGTAAGGTGTGGCTGCATCGAACTCGGAACTATTCGCACCTGTTAATCCGCATACGTCCCTCGCAAATTCAATCACGGCACACTGCATTCCGAGGCATATGCCAAAGAATGGCACCTTATTCTCCCTGGCAAACCGTATCGCCTCAAATTTGCCTTCGGTTCCTCTTTCACCAAAACCGCCCGGAATGAGGATACCATCGAAACCTTGCAGGATCGAATCAGCTGTAGCGTGAGAGACTTTCTCAGAATTGACCCACTCAAGGTTGACACCAACATCATTTTCAATACCAGCATGAATGAATGCCTCGTTTATG
>JALGWB010000143.1 GCA_025774405.1 bacterium | reverse complement strand
TCTTCCGCAGTCTGAACCCTCTGACTCCCGCCCTCGATTTTATCTGCGACCAGTGCAGCTGAGAGATAGCCAACCACGCTTGACTTGTCGCCGGTCACATCACCTGAGTTTGCATACTTGAGTATAATCGCCTTCGAAGCCCCCAGCTTCTCAGCAACCATCATGACGGTGACCATCGGACCACCGCCACATGCTTCACAAACCCTCGCGTTGAGATCTTCTGCAAGCCCCTGATAGTCATACTTGCTGACATGGTCAATAACAACCCTGTCCAGCTTCACCGCCTGATCATAGTCATGGAAGTGAGATAGATCAGAGCTCGCTACAAGCAGCACCTTCTTATCCCTGACATTCGAAGCAATTGCGTTTGCAAGTCTCACACAGTTCTCATACGATTGATCTCCCATCACGATTGGGACTATCCTCAAGCTGTCCACGACGATCTGCAAAAATGGCAGCTGCACCTCAAGCGAGTGTTCCCTCTGATGGGCCTGGGGATAGTAGTCGATCAACTCATCCGAGGCGACTATCGAATCACAGAGCTGCCGATCAACCTCTACCAGACCAAGCGGCGTTCTATAGGGTCCTTTGGAGTAAACAGAACTTCCCTTGAAATAGGCGTGATGGCTGGGCGCGACTATGATGACGGCATCGAATCTCTTACCCTCCAGCAATTTGTATCCATGAGCAGCAACTAACCCTGAGTAAACATACCCAGCATGAGGACAGATCAAACCCACAATTCTACCTTCGATCTTGGGCGGCATTGCCTCAGCCAGCATCTGCTCAACATCCCGACGAAGTGCAGTCCCGGTCCCTGGATAAAAAGCGCCCGCAACAGCTGGTTCCCTGATCTCAACCGGTGACCTCATACCAGCATTCCCCCTTTCACGGGAATCGCTACTCTTCGAGCAAGCTGAAAAACTCAATATCAATGGAACTACAATTGCAAAGACTTTTGGCAGACTGACGTTTCGCATGCTAGCAACCTCCGAACCCTTGGCGCAACATTTCCACAATCGTTTCTGGTAGCGATTGGCGATTATCCCTGGTGACCGGAATCAATTCTACATCATTACGCTGCCTGATCGCCTCAAGAAAGGGATGTCTTGCGATGCTGAGGGTTGCCAGTAGTTGAGCATCGCTTTCGAGAATGCCAGCTATGGTGTCCCTGAACTTTTCGGAGAGTAGTTCCATCTTGCCTATTTCATCAACAACTATAATTTTTCTATCACGCCAGGCTCTCTGAAGAGCGGTAACACCAACTCCTTCCAAGTTTGAGACGATCACACGATATCTCCCAACTCTTGGCTTCCCTCCCGTGCTTCTGACTGCCAGTATTCCCTTACGTCCATCAAGGGTCTCAATCATAAATCCCTTTCGATCGCCACCTTCTCTAATCTCCCTGGTTATGAAACCAGCAGCCTTCTCCCCCAACATAGCTACCACCCTTTGAACGACCGTTGTCTTACCTATTCCTGGCAGCCCAGTCACCAGAATTTTCATCTTCAAATCAGTGTATCTCTGCGCCAGTTTACATTGTCTGTTTGAGGACAGTCGATGTTGTAGTGGAGCCCTCTACTCTCCCTACGCATCATGGCACACCTGATGATCAGGTCGGCTACATGGGCAATATTCCTTAACTCCAGAAGGTCGGGGATAGGCCTGTAAGCTCTGTAATAGGTTTCAATTTGCTCTCTGATCAACCTGATCCGCTTCCGAGCAATATCCAATCTCGAATCTGATCGAACAATACCGACATAGTCCCACATCAGGGACCTGACCTGATCCCAGTCGTGATCAAGTACGACAACCTCAGGCAGGTGAGCTGCACCTCCCTCCTGCCAGGGTTCGATATGTGGCAGCTTAATAACACAACCCTCGAGAGCCTCTGCAGCTGTGTTCGCCGCCACGTCAGCAAAGACCAGTGCTTCCAGCAGCGAGTTGGAGGCAAGACGATTAGCACCATGCATGCCTGTAAAGGCAACCTCACCAACAGCGAGCAGGTGGTTGATACTTGTTCTTGCTTTGAGATCGACGCTCACCCCTCCGCACATGTAATGCGCGGCTGGAACCACGGGTATGGGTTGCTTGCTGATGTCAAAATCGTACTGGAGACAGGTCATATATATATTTGGAAATCTGCGTTTCACCTTGATCTTGCCGATAGGTCTCATATCAAGCAGAACAAATTTGTGTCCATGCTTCTTCATCTCAGAATCAATTGCCCGAGCCACAACATCCCTCGGAGCCAGCTCAGCCTCAGGATGATATTTACCCATGAACGGCTCACCAGTAACAGTGCGTAGTATGGCACCTTCCCCCCTTACAGCCTCCGATATCAGAAAACTCTTCGCCTCAGGATGGTAAAGACAGGTTGGATGGAATTGAACGAACTCAAGATTGCCACACCTTGCACCGGCCCGATGAGCCATGGCTACGCCGTCCCCGGTGGCAATATCCGGATTGGAGGTATACAGATAAACCTTGCCTGCACCACCTGTCGCAAGAACTGTCACACACGCGATGAAGGCCTCTATCTCATTGCTAACAATGTCGAGAACATAGGCTCCCCAGCACCTGTCAGGTTTCACCGGTTCACCTCTTAGCCGGGACTCGAGAACAAGATCGACAGCAAGATGATTCTCATATATCCTTATATTTTCCAGAGACTTAGCCTTTTCCAGTAATACAGTTTCTATGTGCTTGCCAGTTGTATCCCTGGCATGGACAATTCTCCTTACGGTGTGACCGCCTTCATGACCCAGCGCCAGCCGGATGCCTGTGGGAGTCTTCTCAAAGGTAAAATGAGCCCCCATGCTGATGAGCTCCTCGAGGGAAGCCCTGGCACGCCCCACCACGAACTCCACAACATCACGATGGCTAAGTCCGCATCCAGCCCTTAAGGTGTCCTCAGTGTGTAACTCAGCAGAATCATCTTCACCAACAGGTACAGCGATCCCACCTTTAGCATAGTTGGTGCTGGACTCACTCCGCTCTTTCTTGGTCACCAGACTGACCGTTCCCTTGGAGGCGAGCTTGATGGCGACCAGCAAGCCAGCAATGCCACTGCCGATGACGAGGAAATCGGATTCGTTAACACGCATTTCGCTGTATTGCCTCTCGTATTGCACGCCAGAAATTCGGGTCATCAATTGAGACCTGCTTGCGGAGTGCCACTGCCTTGCCTCTGAGGCTCTCAGGCAACTTTAGGATATCCTTTTCAGTCGTCACTATCATATCACAACCCATAGCTTTCATGATATCGGTGATCGTCCTGGCATCGTTCTCATCATACCACTTGTGGTCATCGTAGCGCAAACTTGCTGCCAGTTTGAAACCGAGCTGAAGACAGGCGATCTCAAAGCCTTTCGGATTGGCAATCCCCGAGACGGCAAGCAGGCACCTCGAGTCAGTCAAGCCTCTCCCAATCGGTTCAAGATTGTCATCAACCAGGTCCGTTACACGCTGCTCAGCACAGATCAACCGGCAGGGCAAGGTTTCAGCCAGCTTGCGGACAAGAAAATCATCAGTCCCTGCATCTGTCATCATCACAACAAGATGTTCGCTTCTGATCACGGAAAAGGGTTCACGAAGTAAACCAAGTGGGAGCAATCTCGCCGAAGGTGGAATAGTTCGTCTGTCGAGGCAAATGATCTCTAGTGACTTTGCGATTCGTCGATACTGAAAGCCATCATCAAGCAGGATCACCTCGGGCTTCAAGGTTCGTGATGCCAGAACAATACCCTCATAGCGATTCTTTGCAACGATGACTCCCACACCACTCACCCTCCTGGCGATCAGATAGGGTTCATCCCCAGCCTCGTAGATATCGGCATGGATATGCTCACCATCGCTTACGCAAAGAACGCGTTCTCCTGACCTGCGACGCCATCCTCGTGACACGACCGCAGGCCTAATCCCATGCTGACTGAGGTGTTCAGCTACGGTTATCGTCAGCGGGGTCTTGCCTGTGCCACCGACGCCTATGCTGCCAATGCTTACGACCGGCAGGTCGACTTTCGTAACCTTCGTTGGGCATGCGCGCCACAGTCGAACTCCAGCTTCATAGACCAAACTCATCATCTTCAGTACAGGCAGCAATCTTGCTCTGGAGGCAGGTGTCATCTCTGCACCACACTTCAGGTTCCTTAGATCAACAACTTTCATGCTTTCAGTCACTCAAGAGACCCCGGTTGACCATTATGTCCACGCACTTGCTGGCGATTCCTTTCTTGGCCTTTACGGCTTCGATGGCTCGACTTGCAATCTGCTGCCTTTCAGAGCTCTCCTCGAGAAGCTCGCCGACCAGCTGGCCAAGGCGTGAAGCTTCAATCACGAAGGCGCATTTGTGTGACCTGAGATACTGGATATCATCACTGATATTCTGGATATGTGGACCCACTATTGTGACAGCTCCTTGACTTGCCGACTCCAGTGGATTGTGTCCACCGTAAGGTTTGAATGTGCCTCCTATAATTGCGATGTCGGCGATCGCATACATCTCCAGCAGGCGGCCCATTTGAGCCACCAGAAGAAAGTTAATTGATTGGGCATTGCCTGATCCAAAAGGACTTGCAGAATCAATCTCAGCGAAGCTATAACCAGCCGAGGCTATGAGGCCCTTGATCACCGGTAACATGGTCATGTGTCGCGGTGCAACAATTACCAGTGGGGATTCAGCCTTGATGACAGGCCTGAGGGCATCTAAGATCGCACTGAACTCACCTTGCCTGATCGAACCGAGGGTTATGACTGGTCTATCTTGATCTACTCCGAGTCTTCTTCGAATCCGCCGTCTTTGCTCAGGAGACAGCGGTTCAGGCAGAATATCATACTTGGTATTTCCAGTGACCTGCACCTTTGCTCTATTTGCTCCTAAGGCCCGAATACGACGACCATCTGCCTCGGTTCTCATAAGGAAGCAGTCGAAATTCTCGAGCACCTTCCCGATTAAACCCCTGAAAGCCCGATACCATTTCAAGGATTTGTTCGAGATCCTTCCGTTCACAAGAACAATCTTGACTCCTGCCCTATGGGCCTCGATTACGAGGTTAGGCCACAGCTCAGTTTCACCAATTATCAACGCCTGCGGCTTCAAAGCAGTGACCATTCGCCGCATCGCTGGTAGCAGGTCAAGGGGAAGTAGTCCAATCTTGGCTGCGCCAATTACATTGCGAGCTCTTTTCATGCCGTTGACTGTCATGGTGCTCACGAAAAGGCGATGGTAAGGAAAACGGCGTCTGACCTCGGCAACCAGCGGAGCGATGGTGGAGACCTCGCCAACTGAGGCAGCGTGAAACCATATGGTCTTACCCTCGAACGGTGGGGGTAGATCAAGGGCTAGCCTCCGCCGCAGTGTATCCTTCCAGAGCGGCGAGATCTTCGCAATAATCCAGAGCACACCATAGACTGCCAGCGGTAGATATCTGTAGATTGCAATGCCTATCTTGCCCATTCTCAAGACCCCTTGCACCGGGCAAGGACAATTCCCTATCGCCCCGGGAGCAGTTCCAGGGCAAGCTCTGCAGTGCGACGAGATGCACCAGGTGGCCCGAGGCGTACCCTTACCGCCTTCAGTTGCCTCAACATTTGGTCACGCCGATTGGCGTCGGTCAGA